>DAHVRG010000131.1 GCA_027322565.1 Georgenia sp. | reverse complement strand
GGGCCGCGTCGCTCGAGCGGGCCGCCGAGGCGGAGCGGGTCGCGCGGCGCAAGGCCGCCGAGCGGGGGCGGCGCCGCGCCCGGCAGGCCGAGACCGCCGCGTTGGTGCGCGCCGGTGCGGAGCAGGCGCTCAGCGTCGTCGAGCGGTCCCTGGAGGCGGCTGCGGCTGCCCGGGAGGAGGCCGAGGAGGCCCGCGCGGCGCGGGAGGCGGAGATCACCCAGGTGCGCGCCACGCTCGAGGAGGCCACCCAGGAGCTGGCCCGGCTCACCGACGCGGTCCACCGCGACGAGGTCGCCCGGGCCGAGCAGCGGCTGCGCATCGGCCAGCTCGAGGAGCGGGCCGTCAGTGAGCTCGGCCTCGACCCGGAGGTGCTCGTCGAGGAGTACGGGCCGCATCGGCCGGTGCCGGTCGTCGTGCCCGACGGCGAGGAGCCGCGCGACCCCGTCCCGTACGTCCGCGAGGAGCAGGAGAAGCGACGCCGACGCGCCGAGCGGGACCTGGCCCGCCTCGGCAAGGTCAACCCGCTCGCCCTCGAGGAGCACGCCGCGCTCGCCGAACGGCACCGCTTCCTCACCGAGCAGCTCACCGACCTGAAGAAGTCCCGGGCCGACCTCCTCGAGATCGTCCGCGAGATCGACGAGCGGGTCGAGCGGGTCTTCGCCGAGGCCTTCGCCGACACCGCGCGCGCCTTCGAGGACGTCTTCCACCGGCTCTTCCCGGGCGGCGAGGGGCGGCTGGTCCTCACCGACCCCGAGGACATGCTCACCACCGGCATCGACATCGAGGCCCGGCCCGCCGGTAAGAAGGTCAAGCGGCTCTCGCTGCTGTCCGGAGGTGAGCGCTCGCTGACCGCGGTCGCCCTGCTCGTGGCCATCTTCAAGGCCCGGCCCAGCCCGTTCTACGTCATGGACGAGGTGGAGGCCGCGCTCGACGACACGAACCTCGGCCGGCTCCTGGAGATCTTCACCGAGCTGCGGGAGGACTCCCAGCTCATCATCATCACCCACCAGAAGCGGACGATGGAGATCGCCGACGCCCTCTACGGGGTGACGATGCGCGGCGACGGCGTCACGACGGTGATCAGCCAGCGCCTGGCCGACGAGGAGCGGGCGCCCGCCACGCCGGTGTGAGATCGGCGTCAACGCGCACGATCGCCGGTTCCGTGCGAGATAATTTGCCCCATGGTGGGGGTCATCCTGGTCAGTGCGCTGGTCGTCGGTTGTGTCGTCTGGGTCTTCCGGGCCGTGCTCGACGCCATCCGCCCCGAGGGCGGCTGGCGAGCGTGGCTCAGGGAGTGCCTGCGCCTCACCCGCCGGGAGCCGGTCGACCCCGACGACGCACCCGAGCAGGACGGCGGGCTCGGCACGCTCTTCCTCATGAGCGAGCCGGGCAGCGGCTACGTCACCCCCGAGGAGGCCGCCGGCCCCCTCGTCGGCCGCCTCGACGAGCTCGGTGAGCACGTGCGCGAGCGGCGGGCCCGCAGCCACGGCGAGGCCGCAGACCGGGGCGAGGGACGCCCGACCGAGACGCCCGCCTGACCCAGCGCCCGCCCGCCGGTGCACCGGCCGGAGCCACCCGACCGAGCTCAGGTGAGACCGCCGAGCGCGGGAGAGATGTCACCCGCCCCCGTCACGACCGCCTGCGGTCGCGCGGCACCCAGGTCCCACCGGCCCGCGGGACAGGCGACCCGGTGGCCGGGGCGGCGGGTCGTGGTCCACACTGGTCTGCTGTGACCGATCAGCTCTGGGCGATCCTCGCCGTCGTTGTTCTCGTCCTCATCGCCGGGGGCGCCGCTCTCACCACCGGCCTGCGGCGGCGTCGTCCGCCGCAGCTCCGTACCGACGAGCCGCCCCGTGCCGAGGAGCGGCCCCTCCCGGAGGAGCCCGCGGCGTCGACCGACAGCCCCGCGCCGGAGACCGACGGCACGGCGGTCGCGGTCGAGGAGCCGCCGGCCACCCCCGAGGCGCCGACCGTCGAGCGCCCAGCCCCCGTCGCCGGCCGCATGGTGCGGCTGCGCGACCGGCTCGCCCGCTCCGGTGCGATCGGCCGCTCCCTGCTCGCGATCCTCTCCCGCGACTCCCTCTCGGAGACCGACTGGGAGGAGATCGAGGAGACGCTGCTCCTCGCCGACGTCGGCATCGGCCCGACCACCGAGCTCATGGACCGCCTCCGCACCCGGGTCCAGGTGCTCGGCACCAACGATCCCGCGGCCGTGCGCGACGTCCTGCGCGAGGAGCTGCTCGAGCTCGTCGACCCCTCGATGGACCGCTCGCTCACGACCACCAAGGGGGTGGGCGACGACGGCGAACCGCACCCCGCAACGATCCTCGTCGTCGGTGTCAACGGCACCGGGAAGACGACGACGGTGGGCAAGCTCGCCCGCGTCCTCGTCGCCGAGGACCTCGACGTCGTCCTCGGTGCGGCCGACACCTTCCGGGCGGCCGCCGCCGACCAGCTCCAGACCTGGGGCGAGCGGGTGGGTGTGCGCACCGTCCGCTCCGACCGCGAGGGCGCCGACCCCGCTGCGGTCGCGTTCGACGCCGTGAAGACCGGCCGTGAGACCGGCGCGGACGTCGTCCTCGTCGACACCGCCGGGCGGCTGCAGAACAAGGCCGACCTCATGGGCGAACTGGGCAAGATCAAGCGCGTCATCTCCCGGCAGGCCCCGGTGAGCGAGGTGCTCCTCGTGCTCGACGCCACCACCGGGCAGAACGGGCTGCGGCAGGCGCAGGTCTTCGCCGACGTCGTCGACATCACGGGCATCGTCCTCACCAAGCTCGACGGGACGGCCAAGGGCGGGATCGTCGTCGCCGTCCAGCGCGAGCTCGGCGTCCCCGTCAAGCTCGTCGGGCTTGGGGAGGGGGCCGACGACCTCGCGCCCTTCGAGCCCGAGCAGTTCGTCGACGCCCTGCTCGCCTGAGCCGGCGCCGGGCACCGGCGAAAATCGGTCGCACCCGTCCCGCCACGGCTGACAGGGTGCCGGGCATGGCTGCCTCGACGAAGACCCGCCTCGCCGCCGCCGTCGCCGGAGCCGCGACCGTCGTGCTCCTCGGGGGCGGCGGGCTCCTGACCGCCACCGCGGCCCCGTCCCGCGACGGGGCACCGCCACCCACACCGACCATCGCCTGGGAGGCGTGCGAGACCACCCTGCCGGGGGTCGACGTCGGCGCCTACGAGTGCGCCACCGTCGACGTCCCGACGGACTACGACCGGCCGCACGGGCGCACCACGCAGATCGCCGTCACCCGGCTGCCCGCGACCGACCCGGAGCGGCGGATCGGGTCGGTCCTCACGAACTTCGGCGGCCCCGGCGGCCCGGGCGTCGACACCCTCCACCAGGTGGGCGAGCTCATGTTCGCCCCCGAGGTGCGGGAGCGCTTCGACGTCGTGAGCTTCGACCCCCGGGGCGTCGGCCGCTCCGACCCCGTGACGTGCTTCCCCACCGCCGCGCAGGAGGAGGCCTTCTTCGCCCGGCTTCCCGGGTTCCCGGTGACACCCGAGGAGGAGCGCCGGACGATCGCCGGCTTCACGGTGACGGCCGCCGGCTGCCAGCTGATCTCCGGCGACCGGCTGGCGCACTCCTCGACCGCCAACGTCGCCCGGGACATGGACGTGCTGCGCGCCGCGCTCGGGGACGAGGCCCTCACCTACGTGGGCTACTCCTACGGCACCATCCTCGGGGCCACCTACTCCGCCCTCTTCCCGGACAGCGTCCGCGCGCTCGTGCTGGACGGGCCGATCGACCCGGTTGCGTGGTCGGGGGTCGGCTCCCCGGAGCCCATCGGTGTCCGCGTGCGGCAGGCCCACGGGGCGACACAGACGTTCGGCGAGTTCACCCGGCTGTGTACCGAGGTCGGGCCCGGCGGCTGCGCCCTCGCGGGCCTCGGTGACCCCGCCGAGCTGACCGAGGAGGTGCTCCAGGCCCTGCAGGACGAGCCGGTGGAGGTGCCGATCGGTGGCGGCGAGCCGTTCCTCGTCACCTACCAGGACGCCGTAGGTCTGCTCTTCTCCGGCATGTACAACACCGCTGACTGGCCCGCCGTCGCGGCGACGTTCGCCGAGCTCGCAGTGCGCAACGGCGTCACCGACCCGGTGCCGCAGGCGCGGCAGCAAACACCGTCGCTCGACGAGCTGCTGCGCCGGCTGGGCCTCGTGGAGGACTACCCGTCCCTCGGCGGCGCGGTCGCGAGCCTGTGCATGGACACCCACAACCCGCTGCCCCTGTGGCGGTACCCGGCGCTGGCCGACGCCCACGACGCGCAGTACCCGCACTTCGGGCGGCTGCGCGGCTGGCTGGGGGCGCAGTGCGCCCCGATCCTCCTCCGCGACCACGACGCCTACACCGGCCCGTGGGAGCAGTCGGTGGAGCAGCCCGTCCTCGTCGTCGGGACCCGTTTCGACCCGGCGACGCCCTACGAGTTCGTCGAGCCGTTCGCCGCGCACTACCCGGACGCCCGGGTGCTCACCGTCGAGGGCTGGGGCCACACCACGCTGGGCCGCAGCACCTGCGCCGACGCCGCCATCGCCCGCTACCTCGTCTCCGGGGAGGCGCAGGACAGTGCCACCTGCGCCCAGGACCTCACCCCGTTCACCGCCGGCCCGCTCGCGCAGCCGCTGCCCGCACCGCCGGGGCCCGTCCGGTGGCCGTTCTGAGCCGGTCTGCGTCCCGCCGGCCCGGTGGGGGCTCGGCGCCGTAACGCACCGTTCACACTGCAGGACGGATCGTCACAGGACGGAAACCTCTGCGCCCCGGAGGTGAAACGTCACCGGAGCAGTGTGTCCTCCAGCCGGCCACCAGTGAGCCGGGACCGAGAGGACCACAATGGAGCTCGACTACGGGACCACCGCCTGGATGCTCGTGTCCGCATCCCTCGTGCTGCTCATGACGCCGGGCCTCGCGCTCTTCTACGGAGGCATGACGCGCTCGCGGTCCGTGCTGAACATGATGATGATGTCCTTCGGCGCGATGGGCGTCATCGGCGTCGTCTACGTGCTGTGGGGCTGGTCGATGTCCTGCGGCAGCCAGAGCATCGGCGGCATCGTCGCCAACCCTCTGGAGATGTTCGGCCTCCAGGGCGCGATCGTCGACGAGTCCGGTGCGTTCGTCCTCGACGGCGGACTGCCGGTCGTCGTCGACGTCGGCTTCCAGGTGACGTTCGCGATCATCACCACCGCCCTCATCAGCGGCGCCCTCGCCGAACGGGTGCGGTTCGGGACCTGGATGGTGTTCACCGCCCTGTGGGTCACCCTCGCCTACTTCCCGTTGGCCCACATGGTGTGGGGCGGCGGGCTGCTCAGCGGCGACGGCCCCTTCGCCGCCATCGCCGAGCCCGTCGACTTCGCCGGCGGCACGGTCGTCCACATCAACGCCGGGGTCGCCGCCCTCGTCCTCGCGCTCGTCGTCGGGAGGCGGCGCGGCTTCGGCCGCGAGCCCAGCCGGCCCCACAACCTGCCCTTCGTCATGCTCGGTGCGGCCCTCCTGTGGTTCGGCTGGTTCGGGTTCAACGCCGGCTCCGCCTACGCCGCCGACGGCCTCGCCGGCCTCGCGTGGGTCAACACGACCACGTGCGCCGCGGCCGCGATCATCGGCTGGCTCGCCGTGGAGAAGCTGCGCGACGGCCACGCCACCTCCCTCGGTGCCGCCTCGGGCATCGTCGCCGGGCTCGTCGCCATCACCCCGGCCGCGGGTTCGCTCAGCCCGGTCGGCTCGATCGCCCTCGGGCTCGTGGCGGGCGCCCTGTGCGCCCTGGCGGTCTCCCTCAAGTACCGCCTCGGCTACGACGACTCTCTCGACGTCGTCGGGGTCCACCTCGTCGGCGGCCTCGTCGGCACCGTGCTGATCGGGCTGCTCGCGACCGACGGCGGCCTGTTCTACGGCGGTGGGCTCGACCTGCTCGCCGTCCAGGTGATCATCGCCGTCGTCGCCGTCGCGTTCTCCGCGGTCGTCACGCTGGTCATCGGGCTCGGGCTCCGGGCCACGCTCGGCTGGCGGGTGGCCGACGACGTCGAGACCACCGGCATCGACTCCGCCGTCCACGGCGAGTCCGCCTACGAGGGGCTCGGCAGCGGCCTGGCCGCCACGCTCCCGCCCCGCGAGGCCACCGTCATCACCACGAGCAACGAGGAGAAGGTCGGGTCATGAAGCTCATCACCGCAGTCGTCCAGCCGCACCGGCTGGGGGAGGTCAAGCAGGCCCTCGCCGACGTCGGAGTGCGGGGGATGACCGTCTCCGAGGCGAGCGGCTACGGCCGCCAGAACGGTCACACCGAGGTCTACCGGGGCGCCGAGTACGCCGTCGACCTCGTCCCGAAGGTCCGCATCGAGATCCTCGTCGAGGACACGGACGTCACCGTCGTCACCGGCGCCATCGTCCAGGCGGCGCAGACCGGCCGGATCGGCGACGGCAAGGTCTGGGTCGTGCCGGTCGAGGAGGTCGTCCGGGTGCGCACCGGCGACCGGGGCGCCGTCGCCCTGTGAGATGACGTCGGTCCCCGTGCAGGCCGTCCCGGTCGGTGACCTCCGCGGGGCCCGGCTCGCCGTCCCGCTGCCCGCGCCGTCCGCGGCGGGCAGCGGGTTCGGCGCGGCCGGGGCGGACTACCGTGCCCGGCTCGCCGGCCTCGTCGACGCCGCCCTCGCCGCGCTGTGGCGGACGGCGGCCCCCACCGCCGACGCCGGGCTGGCGCTCGCCGTCGTGGGGTCCCAGGGCCGCCGGGACGCCGGGCCGACGAGCGACCTCGACGTCGTGCTGATCCACGACGGCCGCCGCCATGACGTCGCGGCCGTCACCCCGCTCGCCGAGGCGCTGTGGTACCCCCTGTGGGACGCCGGCCTCGACGTCGACCACGCGGTACGCAGCCTCGCCGGGTGCCGTCAGGTCGCCTCCGCGGACCTCGTCTCCGCCGTCGGGCTGCTCGACGTCCGGCACGTCGCCGGCGACCAGGACGTCGTCGCCCGTGCACGTCGCGCCCTGCTCGCCGACTGGCGGTCCGCCGCGCGCCGGCGGCTGCCCGAGCTGCTCACCTCGGTGCGGGAGCGGGGGGAGCGCCACGGGGAGCTCGCCTACCTCGTCGAGCCCGACCTCAAGGAGTCCCGCGGCGGGCTCCGCGACGTCGTCGCCGTCCGGGCGCTCGCCGCCACGTGGCTCACCGACCGGCCGCACGGCGAGCTCGACGACGCCGCGGCGTTCCTCCTCGACGCGTGCGACGCGGTCGCCGTCGTCTCCGGACGGCGCACCACCCGGCTGCTGCGGGCCGACGCCGGGGCCGTCGCCGAGCGGCTCGGCCTGCGCGACCCGGACGAGCTGCTCACCGCGCTCGCCCAGGCGGCGCGGGTGGTCAGCGCCGCGCTCGACCTCACCGTGCGTCGTGCCCAGCGGGCGCTGCGCCGCACCCCCCTCCCGCGTCGCGGGCCGACGGTCGTCCGCGGGCGGCGGGTCCCGCCGCGGCTACGGACGGTGGCCCCCGGGATCGCGGAGCACGACGGCGAGCTCGTCCTGGCCCGCGACGCCGCACCCGACGACCCCGGTCTCTGCGTCCGCGCGGCGGCGACCTCTGCCCGCACCGGCCTGCCCCTCTCCCCGGTGACGCTCGTCAGCCTCGGGCGAGCCCCGGCGCCGCCGAGCCCGTGGCCGCAGCCGGTCCGGGCGGACCTCCTGGCGCTGCTCGCCTCCGGGCCGGCCCAGGTCCCCGTCTGGGAGGCGCTCGACCTCGCCGGTGTCGTGACGCGGTGGGTCCCGGAGTGGGCCGACGTGCGCAACCGGCCCCAGCGCTCGCCGATCCACCGGCACACCGTCGACCGCCACCTCGTCCAGACCGCCGCCAACGCCGCCGACCTCCTCCGCGCGCGGCCGGCGCTCGCGGCGCGGCTCGGGCGGGCCGTCCTGCTCTCCGCGCTGCTGCACGACATCGGCAAGGTCGCCGGGGCCACCGACCACTCGCGGGAGGGTGCGCGGCGTGCCGGTGTCGTGCTCGCGCGCATCGGTTTCGCCGCGCCGGTGCGCGCCGACGTCGTCCGCCTCGTCGGGGAGCACCTCACCCTCGCCGGGCTCGCGACGACACGGGACCCCACCGATCGCGGTGTCGCGGCCCAGCTGTGCGACGCCGTCGGGTGGGACCCGCAGCTCCTCGACGCACTCCACGTCCTCACCGCCGCGGACGCCGCAGCCGCGGGGCCGGCCGCGTGGACGACGTGGCGGGCGGGGCTCGTCACCCGGCTCGTCTCGACCGCGCGGCAGCTCATGGCCGGCACCGCCGCGGGCCGGCCACCGTCGTGACGGGTCCCCGAGGCGTGCCGGACCGGCCCGGAGCGCGCAGTGTGGCAGACGTGACCGGCTGACTGCCCGCCCGGCCGGATACCCTGGGGGACTGACCGACCCATCGAGCACGAGGACCTTCCTTGTTCGCCAGCCTCTCCGACCGCCTGACAGCCACCTTCCGCAACCTGCGCGGCAAGGGCCGGCTGACCGAGCAGGACATCAACACGACGATCTCCGAGATCCGTCGCGCCCTCCTCGAGGCCGACGTCGCGCTGCCGGTGGTGCGCGAGTTCACCGCTGCCGTGCGCGAGCGGGCACTGGGCGCCGAGGTCTCCAAGGCGCTCAACCCGGGCCAGCAGGTCGTCAAGATCGTCAACGACCAGCTCGTCGAGATCCTCGGCGGCCAGGCGCGCGACCTGCACTTCGCCAAGCGCCCGCCGACGGTCATCATGCTCGCCGGCCTCCAGGGTGCCGGTAAGACGACCCTCGCCGGGAAGCTGGCGAAGTGGCTCAAGGACCAGGGCCACACCCCGCTCCTCGTCGCCGCCGACCTCCAGCGGCCCAACGCCGTCACCCAGCTCCAGGTCGTGGGGGAGCGGGCCGGGGTGCCGGTGTGGGCGCCGGAGCCGGGCAACGGCGTCGGCGACCCGATCGCGGTGGCGCGCTCCGGCCTGGCGCACGCCCAGGACAAGCTCTACTCCGTCGTCATCGTCGACACGGCCGGCCGCCTCGGTGTCGACGAGGAGATGATGGCGCAGGCCGCCGCGATCAAGGAGGCCGTCCAGCCCGACGAGACCCTCTTCGTCCTCGACGCGATGATCGGGCAGGACGCCGTCGCGACGGCGCAGGCCTTCCTCGAGGGCGTCGACTTCACCGGCGTCGTGCTCACCAAGCTCGACGGCGACGCCCGCGGCGGCGCCGCGCTGTCGGTGGCCAAGGTGACCGGCCGCCCGGTGCTCTTCGCCTCGACGGGTGAGAAGCTCACCGACTTCGAGCGCTTCCACGCCGACCGGATGGCCTCCCGCATCCTCGACATGGGCGACATCCTCACGCTCATCGAGCAGGCCGAGCGGGCCTTCGACCAGGACGAGGCCGAGCGCATGGCGGCCAAGGTCGCCGGCGGCGAGGACTTCACGCTGCAGGACTTCCTGGACCAGATGCAGCAGCTGAAGAAGATGGGTTCGATGAAGAAGGTGCTCGGGATGCTCCCGGGCGCCGGCCAGATGCGCGAGGCGCTGGAGAGCTTCGACGAGCGCGAGGTCGACCGCATCGAGGCGATGGTGCGCTCGATGACCCCCGAGGAGCGGAACAACCCGCGGATCCTCAACGGCTCCCGCCGCGCCCGCATCGCCCGGGGCTCGGGCACCACGGTGACCGAGGTCAACCAGCTCATGGAGCGGTTCCAGCAGGCCCAGCAGATGATGCGCCAGATGGCCCGCAGCGGCGGGAAGCTGCCGCCCGGTGGCTTCGGGCCCGGCGGGCTGCCCGGCGGCGGGAAGAAGTCCCGCGGCCGCATGGCGCCGCCCCCGAAGAAGGGCAAGAAGGGCAAGTCCGGGAACCCGGCGAAGCGGGCCAAGCAGGAGGCCGAGGCAGCGCGCCGCGCGGCCGAGGCCCCGGCTCCCACCGGCTCGGCCTTCGGTCTCGGCGGAGGCGGGGGTGAACCGGACGCCGTCCCGGACCTCGAAGAGCTGCAGAAGTACCTGCGCTGAGGGCGGCGCCGTGTCCCAGCCGCTGCACCTCACCGGCACGGTCGTCGTCGGCGACGGTGCCGAGCTCGACGAGGTTTGGGTCGTCGACGGCCGCCTGACGCTCGACCCGCCGGCCGGGCCGGCGCGCACGGTCGAGGGCTGGGTGCTGCCCGGGCTCGTCGACGTGCACTGCCACATCGGGCTGGGGCCGGGCGGTGCGGTGACGGTCGAGGAGGCCGAGGTCCAGGCCCGGACGGACCGCGACGCCGGCACGCTGCTCGTGCGGGACGCCGGCTCCCCACTGGACACCCGCTGGGTGCAGGACCGACCCGACCTGCCGCGACTCATCCGCGCGGGCCGGCACCTCGCCCGGCCCAGACGCTACCTGCGCCACTTCGGCCGCGAGCTCGCCGACGTCGCCGAGCTGCCCCGAGCGATGGCGGAGGAGGCGGCGTCCGGTGACGGCTGGGTGAAGATCGTCGCTGACTGGATCGACCGCTCCGAGGGCGCCGACTCCGACCTGCGGCCGCTGTGGCCCGCCGACGTGCTCGCCGAGGGCGTCGCGGCCGCGCACTAGGCCGGCGCCAGGGTCACCGCGCACACGTTCTCCCGGGAGGCCGTCGACGACCTCCTCGACGCCGGGGTCGACGGCATCGAGCACGGCACCGGCATGACGGCGGACCACATCGCCGAGGCCGCCCGCCGCCGCATCCCGGTCACCCCCACACTCCTCCAGGTCGGGAGCTTCGCCGCCATCGCCGACCAGGCCGGGGCGAAGTACCCGGTGTACGCCGCCCGGATGCGGGCCATGCACGAGCGCCGCTACGCCCAGGCGCGGGCCTTCCACGAGGCCGGCGTGCCGCTCCTCATGGGGTCCGACGCCGGCGGGACCATCGCGCACGGCACCCTGCCCGCCGAGGTCGCCGAGGTGGTGCGGGCCGGCGTGCCGACCGAGGACGCCGTCGCCGCGGCGAGCTGGCGCGCCCGGGAGGTCCTCGGCGTCCCGGGCGTCTCCGACGGCGCCCCGGCCGACGTCGTCGTCTACGCCGAGGACCCGCGTGAGGACGTCGCCGCGCTCACCCGGCCCACCGCCGTTGTGCTCGGCGGCGAGGTGGTCCGGACCAGAGGTTGACCAGGTTCCCCAGCGCGCGGGAGGCAGGCGCAGTCCAGCGCGGCTCGCGCCACCGGCGCTGGCTATGCTGCGCATGATGGACGCACGCGACAGGGTCCCCGTGCTGGCGGACGTGGCCGCCGCCGCAGGTGTGAGCCTGTCGACGGTGTCGCGGGTGATCACCGGCCGTGCACCGGTGTCGGAGAAGACCCGGACCCGGGTCATGGAGGCCGTCGCCCGGCTCGGGTACCGGCCGAACGCGGCGGCCCAGGCGCTCGTCCTCGGTCGCTCGGCCACGGTCGCGGTCATCGCCAACAACACGCTGCGGTGGGGCTACGCCGCGACCCTGCACGGGATCGAGGAGGAGGCGCGGGCGGCCGGCTTCTCGGTCATGATCGCCGTCGTGGAGTCCGACGACCCCGACGAGGTCCGCCGGGGTATCGACGGGGTGTGGTCGCAGCCGATCGCCGGGGCGATCGTCATCGACTTCGACGCGGTCGGCGCCGTCACCCTCGCCGCCCTGCCCCACAACGTCCCCGTCGTCGCAGCTTCCGGAGCTTGGCAGCCCGAGGCGGATCGGCCGCATGCCTACCTGGACGACTTCGAGGGTGGGCGCCAGGCCACCGAGTACCTGCTCTCGCTCGGGCACGAGACCGTCCATCACGTCGCCATCCCCTCCACGGGCGAGCGCTCCGGTCGCGAGTGGGGGTGGCGCAGGGCACTTGCCGACGCCGGCCGCGCCGTACCGGACGTCATCCGAGCGGGATACCACCCCGAGTCCGGGTATGCGGCCGCCGAGCAGCTCGAGCCCGAGGCGACCGCCGTGCTGTGCGGCAACGACGAGCTGGCGATCGGCGTGGCCCGCCGCCTCCAGGAGCGGGGCGTCTCGATCCCGGACGACGTGAGCATCATGGGGTTCGACGACCAGCCGTTCGCCGCGATGTGGGTGCCGTCCCTGTCCACGGTCGGGCAGGACTTCGTCGGGCTCGGCAAGCGCACGTTCGCGATGCTCCACTCCTGGATGCTCTCGAACGAGCGCCCCGCCCACTCGACAGTCGTCCCTGAGCTCGTCCTGCGCCAGAGCACAGCGACGCCGCGTCCTCGCGGCTGACGGAACCCCACACCACGACGGGCGGTGACCTGGAAGGGCCTCGGCGCCTCCGGCGCCCCGGACCATTGCGCGGCGGGACACTCGCCGGTACGGTCTGACCAACGTTTGCTGCAAACGTTGGTCAGACCGAGGGGGCAACTGGCGTGGTGCATTCTCCACCGGCGGACGGGGCGCCGAGTGACCAGCGGACGCAGGCACCACGTCACGTGCGGCTCGCCGCAGCCGGCGTCGCGCTCGTGCTCGAGCTTCCGGAGGATACGCTGCCCCGCGTCGTGCACTGGGGGCGCGACACCGGTGAGCTCACCGCGGTCGAGCTCGCCTCGCTCGGCCTGGTCACGAGTGCGCCGAACTCCGCGAACGGTCTCGACGAACCACACCGCGTCGCGATCCTGCCCGAGGCATGGTCCGGCTGGACGGGCACGCCGGGACTGACGGGGCACCGGCTGGGCCGGGCATGGTCGGCGAAGTTCCGGCCCGACCCGGCCACGCTGGTCGTCTCGACCGAGGGGCTCGGCGGGTCCGTGGGTGTGCACGCGACGGACGCGGACGCCGGTCTCGAGCTCGACCTCGACATCGCGATGCTCCCGTCCGGCGTCGTCCGACTCCGCGCCACAGTCACGAACCTCGAGGACGCGCCCTACGTCGTCGACGGACTGCACCTGGCGCTGCCTGTCCCGGGCTACGCGGACGAGGTGCTCGACATGGCGGGCCGCTGGGCCAAGGAGCGGGTCCCTCAGCGTGCTCCGTTCCGCGTGGGCTCCCACGTCCGCGAGGGACGTCATGGCCGGACCGGTGCTGACGCCGTCATGGTTCTCCTCGCCGGTGAGGCCGGCTTCGACTTCGCGCGGGGAGAGGTGTGGGGCCTGCATGTGGGTTTCAGCGGCAACCACCGCAGCATCGCCGAGCGGGTCCACACCGGCGAGCGGCTCCTGCTCGGCGGCGAGCTGCTCCTGCCGGGCGAGGTGGTGCTGGGCCGTGGGGAGTCCTACGTCACCCCCGTCGTCTACGCGTCCTACGGGGACGGGTTGGACGCATCGGCCGCCCGTTTCCACGAGCTGCTCCGATCCCGAGAGCGCCACCCGGCGGCGCCGCGTCCCGTGGTGATGAACGTCTGGGAGGCGGTGTACTTCGACCACGACCTCGACACCCTGCGTGCGCTCGCCGATCATGCCTCCGAGGTCGGGGTCGAACGATTCGTCCTCGACGACGGGTGGTTCAGGGGGCGCCGGGACGACACCGCCGGCCTGGGTGACTGGTTCGTCTCCGAGACGGTCTGGGGTGGTGGCCGGCTCCGGCAGCTCGTCGACCACGTCGACGCGCTCGGGATGGAGTTCGGGCTGTGGTTCGAACCGGAGATGGTCAGTCCCGACTCGGATCTGGCGCGCGCCCATCCGGAGTGGATCCTCCAGGTGCCCGGGCGGCTGCCCGTACCGTTCCGGCACCAGCAGGTGCTCGACCTCACACACGACGAAGCCTTCCGGCACGTCCGGGACCGCATGGTCGCTCTCATCCGGGAGTACGGGATCCGGTTCGTCAAGTGGGACCACAACCGGGACCTCGTCGACGCCGGCTCCACCCGGACCCACCGTGCGGGTGTCCACGAGCAGACCTTGGCCGCGTACCGGCTGATGGCGGAGGTCCGACAGGCCTGCCCAGGGCTCGAGATCGAGGCGTGCTCGTCGGGCGGCGCCCGGGTCGACCTCGGGATCCTCGAGCACACCGACCGGGTCTGGGCCTCCGACTGCATCGATGCGCACGAGCGTCAGGAGATCCAGCGGTGGACCGCGCAGCTGCTTCCGCCGGAGCTGGTCGGCAGCCATGTCGGGGCCCCCGAGGCGCACACCACGGGACGGCGCCTCGGCCTCGACTTCCGCGCCGCGACCGCCCTGTTCGGTCACTTCGGGGTCGAGTGGGACCTCGGCGCGGCCTCCGAGCAGGAGCGTCGTGACCTTGCCGCATGGATCGAGTTCTACAAGGAGCACCGCGAGCTCATCCACACCGGTCGGGTGGTCCGCCGGTCCGGCGAAGGCGGGGCGCTGTGGCTGCACGGCGCGGTCGCACCGAACCGGGCGAGGGCCCTGTACTCGGTCACCCTCCTCGAGCGGCCGGTCACGTGGCCGGTGGCGAGGGTGCGGCTGGCCGGCCTGGACGACGACGTCGTCTACCGGATCACCCCCGCCGGGCCGAACGCGCGCCCGTTCGACCCCAAGGTGCACCCGGCGTGGTGGACGCCGGAGGGAGCGGTCCTTCCCGGGGCGGTGCTCGGCCGGGTCGGCGTGGACGTCCCGGCCCTGCACCCGGACCACACCGCCCTCATCCTCGTCGACCGGGTGGGCAGCACGGGCGACGAGACGGTGGACGAGAGGAGTCGGACGTGACCGTCGCACAGCGTCGGATGACCCGGCGTGCGAAGCGCGACCTGCGGGCGGCGCTGGTGTTCATCGCTCCTGCCGCACTCGGCTTCGTCGTCTTCTTCCTCGTGCCCACGGTCCGCGGGATGTGGTTCAGCCTCACCGACGCGAACCTCATCGGAGGCGGCGAGCTCATCGGCGTCGAGAACTACCGGCGGATGTTCGCCGACGAGCTTTTCTGGAACTCCGTCGTCGTCACCATCCAGTACGTGGTCATCAACATCTCGGTCCAGACAGTGCTCGCGGTCCTCATCGCGGTGCTCCTGCACCGACTGACGCAGTCCGTGGTCATCCGGGGGATCGTCCTGCTGCCCTACCTGGTGGCGAACGTCGTCGTCGCCCTTGTCTGGTTCTGGATGTTCGACTACTCGACGGGCATCGTCAACGTCGTCCTCGACGGGCTCGGCGTCGACCGGGTCGCCTTCTTCGGCGACGAGGCGACCGCGATCCCGACGATCGCGCTCATCAACGTATGGCGCTTCGTGGGGTACACCGCCCTGCTCGTCTTCGCCGGTCTGCAGACCATCCCCAAGCAGCTCTACGAGGCCGCGGCCCTCGACGGAGCGGGTGAGGCCCGGATGTTCCGCTCCATCACCCTGCCACTGCTACGGCCTGTGCTCGCGCTCGTCCTCGTCATCACCGTCGTCGGTTCGTTCCAGATCTTCGACACCGTCGCTGTGACGACGCAGGGTGGCCCGGTCCACGCGACACGCGTCATCTACTACTACATCTACCAGCAGGCCTTCGAGCGGTTCGACCTCGGCTATGCCTCGGCGCTGTCCGTCGCCCTGCTGCTTGCCCTCGCCCTCATCGCCTACGCGCAACTCAAGCTCCTGCGGTCGAACCGGTCGGACCTCGCATGATCATCACCCCCGCCCCCAGCACCGACCGCGCCGAACACGGCCGCCGGACGCTCTCGACGGACGCGCCGGAGCGGCGACGACGCCTGCGCCGGCCCACGCTCGGCCGCGGCATCGCCTGGGCCGGCCTCGGGCTCGTTCTCCTGGTGACGATCGTGCCGTTCTACTGGATGCTGCGGACGGCGCTGTCGAGCAACGGCGCGCTGTACCTCGACGCGGGCAACCTGCTGCCCGTCGACCTCAGCTGGGGCGGGTTCCGACGCGTCCTCGGCCTCGCGAGCCCGGAGGAGATCGCCGCAGCGGGCGGTACGTCTGGGACCCTCAACTTCTGGCTCTACCTGCGCAACTCC
>DAHVRG010000119.1 GCA_027322565.1 Georgenia sp. | reverse complement strand
GCGGGTGGCCCACCGGCCGGTGACCACGCCGCCGGGTACGTAGTCGGGGTGGAATCGTTCGTGGCCGCCCGGTGGCCCCGGGCGCACCCACTCGTCGGCCCATGCCCAGCCGTTGGCGCTGTGCAGCCGGGCCAGGCGCTTGTACTCCAGCAACGGCGCGATGGCGGAATGGTCGTGCTGCTGCAGCTCCCACTTGCGCGTGGTCTGCACGGTGATCCCGGCCGCACGCATGGCCCGTAGCAGCGCGGGACCGGAGTCCGGGTTGAGCCGGGGAGCGTCGAGGGCGTCGCGGACCTGCTCGGCGAGTGCCTCGAGCACCGGGGGCCGGGCGCCGTGGTGGGGACGGGGACCGAGCACCTCGGTGAGGAGCTCGTCGTGCGCGGTGCTGCTCCACGGCAGGCCGTCCTGGCGCATCTCCGCCGCGACCAGGGCGCCGGCCGACTCCGCGGCGAGCAGGGTGGCGAGCCGGCCCGGGTCGCGGCTCGCGGCGACCGCCTCGCGCTGGCGGCCGCGCTCGGCGGCCACCTCCTCGCGGGGCAGCGGGGCCGACTCGAACAGCGTCGGTGGCGCGTCGAGGGCGTCCTCGCTCTCGTCCGCCCCGTCCCACACGTCCGAGGGCGGGGGAGCGTCGACCGCCCGACGCAGGATCTTGCGGCACAGCCGCAGGTCGTAGCAGCGCTCCACCCGCACCCCCGACCGGAGCAGGCGCCCGTACGTCGTGGCGGTGTCGGCCCACACCCAGCGCGGCCGACCCTCCCGCTCGAGCTCGCGGACCCGGGCGGGCAGCTCGGTGCTCGGCACGGACTGCCGGCGGGTGGCGCCGTCGGCGTCGACGACGGTCAGGTGCGCGCCGTCGACGTCCTCCGCCACCACGATCTCCACGGACGAGAGCCTAAGCCCGGGCACCGACGTCTAGTCCCGGGGTGCTGACAACGCCCGAGGGTCGGTGGTTCACTGGCCCCGACCGCGTACGTACTTGCCCGAGGAGGCGCGATGTCCGTCCGGTGGTACTCCGTCGTCGTCGACTGCCTCGACCATGTCGCCCAGGCCGCGTGGTGGGCCGAGGTGCTCGGCTGGCAGCACGCCTACGACTCGGCCGAGGAGATCGTCCTCGTCCCACCCCACGCGCTGGAGCGAGGCGCCTCCGATGTGCCCCCGGACCGCCGCGGACCCGGGCTCGTGTTCATCCCGGTCCCGGAGCGCAAGGAGGTGAAGAACCGGCTCCACCTCGACCTCGCTCCGCGCGGGCGGGACGACCACGAGGCCGAGGTGCAGCGGCTGCTCGACCTCGGTGCCCGCCGGGTCGACGTCGGGCAGTCGCCGCGTGCGTCGTGGGCGGTGCTCGCCGACCCGGAGGGCAACGAGTTCTGCGTGCTCAGCCCGCGGGAGGACTGACCCTCCTCTAGGGTTGCGCCATGCGGCAGCGGCGCTTCCTCCAGGTGGACGTCTTCGGCGTCGAGCCCTACCTCGGCAACCCGGTGGCCGTCGTCGTCGACGGCGAGGGGCTGACGAGCGAGCAGATGCAGGCCTTCGCCGCGTGGACCAACCTGGCGGAGACGACCTTCCTGCTCCCGCCCACCGACGCCCGCGCAGACTACCGGGTGCGGATCTTCACCACCGATACCGAGCTGCCCTTCGCCGGCCACCCGACGCTCGGCTCGGCCCACGCCTGGCTCGCCGCGGGTGGCGCGCCGGCAGCGAGCGGACGGCTCGTCCAGGAGTGCGGGGTCGGCCTCGTCGACCTGCGCGAGAGCGAGGGCAGGTGGGCGTTCGCAGCGCCGCCGCTGCGCCGGTACGAGCCGCCCGACGCCGCCACCCTGGAGCGCGCCGTCGCCGCGCTCGGACTCACCGCCGAGGACGTCCTGGCCGCCTCGTGGCTCGACAACGGCCCGCCGTGGCTCGCCCTGCGGCTGCGCTCGGCGGACGCGGTCCTGGCGGTGCGGCCCCGCTACGAGCTGCTCGGTGACCTCATGCTCGGCGTCGCCGCCACGCCGGGCAGCGACGGCACCGACGTCGAGGTGCGCGCCTTCTCCGGCGCCGGCAACGAGGATCCCGTCACCGGCAGCCTCAACGCGGGCCTGGCCACCTGGCTCACCGACACCGGCGCCGTCGCCGCGCCCTACGTCGCCGCCCAGGGCACCGCGCTCGGGCGGGCCGGGCGCGTCCACGTGCGGGCGGAGAACGGCGCGCTGTGGGTCGGCGGACGCACGGCGACGGCGATCGCCGGCACCGTCGCGCTCTGACCCGCTGGAGTCCGTCGCCCTGCACGGGGGCCGATGTCGCACCCCGCCGCTACGCTCACGAGGACCGGCAGCCCTCCGGGGCCGCGTCCGACGGGGGAGGCGAGGGATGACGATGTCCGGTCCAGCAGCCCAGGCGAGGGCGGAGCACGCGGGCGTGAGCCTGCCCGACCGGGTCTACGCAGTGGCCGCACCGGTCGGCGGGCCACCGCTCTTCGACCCGGGCGTCCTCATCACCGCGGCCACCGTGCGCGAGTACGCCTGCACCGCGGACGACGTCGCCCGCACCGCCGCGGCGCTCACCGCCGCCGGGTTCGAGGTGCTGCAGACCACGCGCCTCATGGTGAACTTCACCGGCCCGCCCCGCCTGTTCGAGGAGGCCTTCGGGGCCCGGCTCTACGCGGAGGAACGCCCGGTGGTCAAGCCCGGGGCGGTCCCGGCGGTGGGCACCTTCGTCGACAACGCCGCCAGCGACGTCCCGGGCTTCGTCGCGACGGGCGGGACGTCCTTCGCCGACGCCGTCGCGGGGATCGCGATCGAGGAGCCGTACTACCCGGCCTCCGGGCCGCTGCCACCGGAGGTCTCGGCCGACCCGCCCGCGGTCGGCTACTGGCACCTCACCCTGCCCGAGCAGCTCGCCGCCGCGCTCCGGGCCGACACCGCGCACGGGGAGGGCGTCACCGGTGCGGGGGTGCGGGTGGCGATGGTCGACACCGGCTTCGCCGCGCAACCCTTCTTCACCGCGCGCGGGTACCGCGTCGAGCCCACCGTGCTCGGCCCCGGCACCGTGGCGCCGGAGGTGGACGACAACGGGCACGGCACCGGTGAGTCGGCGAACATCTTCGCCGCCGCCCCCGGGGCGACGCTGCTCCCGGTGAAGACCGCCTCGGCGTCCGGGGCGCTGGTCAACGTCACGGCCGCGTTCAACGCCGCGGCCGCGCTCGGGCCGCACATCATCACGAACAGCTGGGGTTCGAACGTGCCGGACCCGCCGCTCAGCGCCGCCAACCAGGCGCTCGCGGCGGCCGTGGCGGGGGCGGTCGCCGAGGGGATCGTCGTCGTCTTCTCCGCGGGGAACGGGTCGTGGGGCTTCCCCGGCCAGCACCCCGACGTCATCTCCGCCGGTGGCGTCCACCAGGCACCCGACGGGGCGCTGCGGGCCTCGGACTACACGAGCGGCTTCGTGTCGCGCGTCTACCCCGACCGGCTCGTGCCGGACGCCTCCGGGCTCGTCGGCATGCTGCCCGGCGCCATGTACCTCATGCTGCCCGTCCCGCCCGGCTGCGACATCGACCGGGGCAACTCCGGCGGCACCCACCCGCAGGGTGACGAGACCCCGCCGGACGACGGCTGGGCCGCGTTCAGCGGGACCTCGGCGGCGGCGCCGCAGCTCGCCGGCGTGTGTGCGCTGCTGGCCGAGGTCATGCCCGGCGCGGCGCCGGAGCGGGTGCGCGAGGTGCTGCAGCTGACCGCGCGGGACGTCAACGCCGGCACGAACCACCCGACCTTCGGCTACGAGGCGGTCGAGGGTCCGGACACCGCCACCGGCCACGGCCTCGTCGACGCCGCCGCGGCGGTCGCCCTCGCGCGGGAGGCCGGAGCCGAGGGGGAGCTTCCCGAGCCGGGCGTACCGCGGGAGGACGAGCCGAGCGAGGAACCGGGCGAGGAGCCGGGCCCCGGGGAGCCGGGGCCGGGGGAGGAGGAGACGGTCGTCGCGGTCGTCCTGCTCCGCCCCGCCAGGGGCGGTGAGTTCGACTCCCCGACGGTCGCCACGCTCGAGGGTCGGCAGCCGGACACTGCAACCGTCGCCGCCGCCCTCACCCGCGCCGGCTTCCGGGTCAGCCCGCCGAGCGGCCCCACCCTCACCATCGCGGGGCCGCCCGCGGTCTTCCG
>DAHVRG010000101.1 GCA_027322565.1 Georgenia sp. | reverse complement strand
CCTCGCTTCACTGCTAGGACTCATCGCTTCAGCCGTGATTATTTTTGTACAGAACGGAACCCTGGCGTTCTGGATCTGGGGCCTGTTCCTGTGCTTCTTCGTCGGTCCGGTCCAGTCCTCCTCGCGAGCATTCTTGGGCCGGCTCACGCGATCGGAGACCGCCGGCGAAATGTATGGCCTCTATGCCACCACGGGCCGGTCGGTCTCCTTCCTGACTCCGGCATTGATTGCAGTATTTGTCGGACTCAGTGGTGAGTCACGGATGATGGTCCCGGCCATCATCCTGGTCTTAGTGGGTGGCCTGCTGTTACTCTGGCCCGTCCGAGATCCGAAGGTCTCATCGGATGAGTCGGCGCTCACCCGCATCTCCCACGAGATCCTCGAACGGACCGAGCCCGAGGACTCCATCGTCCTTCTCGGCATCCCCACCCGGGGGGCGCCGCTCGCCCGCCGGCTGCACGAGCGAGTCCACGCCGCCGGCGGCACCGCCGAGCTCGGCACGCTCGACGTGACGATGTACCGGGACGACCTGCGCTCCCAGCCCACCCGCACCCTCATGCGGACAGAGGTGCCGCCGGGCGGCGTCGACGGTGCCACGGTCGTCCTCGTCGACGACGTCCTGTTCTCCGGCCGTACCATCCGCGCCGCCCTCGACGCGCTCAACGACATCGGGCGCCCCGCGCGGGTCCAGCTCGCCGTGCTCGTCGACCGCGGTCACCGGGAGCTGCCGATCCGGGCGGACTACGTCGGGAAGAACCTGCCGACGTCCCGCCAGGAGCGGGTCCGGGTGAGCCTGGAGGAGATCGACGGCGAGGACGCCGTCACCATCGTCAAGCCCGCCGGAGGTGGGGCCCGATGAGGCACCTGCTCTCGACCGCCGACCTCGACCGGGACTCGGCCGTCGCGCTGCTCGACACGGCCGAGGAGATGGCCCGCACCCAGTCGCGGGAGATCCGCAAGCTGCCCACCCTGCGTGGGCGCACCGTGGTCAACCTCTTCTTCGAGGACTCCACCCGCACCCGCATCTCCTTCGAGGCCGCGGCCAAGCGGCTCTCCGCGGACGTCATCAACTTCGCCGCCAAGGGCTCGAGCGTGTCGAAGGGGGAGTCCCTCAAGGACACCGCCCAGACGCTCCAGGCCATGGGCGCCGACGCCGTCGTCATCCGGCACAGCGCCTCCGGCGCCCCGCACCGGCTGGCCCACTCCGGGTGGATCGACGTCCCGGTGGTCAACGCGGGAGACGGCACCCACCAGCACCCCACCCAGGCGCTGCTCGACGCCTACACCCTCCGGCGCCATCTCTCGGCGCCCGGCGGGGACTCCCGGGGCCGCGACCTCGAGGGGCTGTCCGTCGTCGTCGTCGGTGACGTGCTCCACTCCCGCGTGGCCCGATCGAACGTCGACCTCCTCACCACCCTGGGGGCGCGGGTCACCCTCGTGGCTCCGCCCACCCTCGTCCCCGTCGGGGTGCACACCTGGCCCGCGCAGGTCCGCTACGACCTCGACGCCGCGATCGCCGAGGGCCCCGACGCCGTCATGATGCTGCGCGTCCAGCGGGAGCGGATGTCCAGCGCCGGCGGCGGGTACTTCCCCTCACCGCTGGAGTACCACCGCCAGTACGGGCTCACCGGGACGCGGCTCGCCGCGCTTCCCGACCACGCCATCGTCATGCACCCCGGGCCGATGAACCGTGGCCTGGAGATCTCCGCGGAGGCCGCCGACAGCCCCCGCTCGACCGTCGTCGAGCAGGTCGCCAACGGCGTCTCCGTGCGCATGGCCGTCCTCTACCACCTCCTCGCCGGGGCACCGGCGCCGACCCCGACGACCCAAGGAACCCCGTGACCAGCTACCTCATCCAGGGGGCCGCCCCGCTCGGCGGCGAGCCCACCGACCTCCTCCTGACCGACGGCGTCATCGCCGCCACCGGCCCCGACGCCGCCGGCGCCGCGGGCACCGACACCCGCACCGTCGACGCGGACGGGCTCGTCGCCCTGCCCGGCCTCGTCGACCTCCACACCCACCTGCGCGAGCCCGGCCGGGAGGACGCCGAGACCGTGTGGTCCAGGACGCGCGCCGCCGCGCTCGGCGGCTTCACCGCCGTCCACGCCATGGCCAACACCTACCCGGTCGCCGACACCGCCGGCGTCGTCGAGCAGGTGTGGCGCCTCGGGCGCGAGGCCGGGTGGGCCGACGTCCTCCCGGTAGGCGCCGTCACCGTCGGCCTGGCGGGGGAGCAGCTCGCCGAGCTCGGTGCCATGGCCGCCTCGCAGGCGCGTGTCCGGGTCTTCTCCGACGACGGGCACTGCGTGTGGGACCCGGTGCTCATGCGCCGCGCCCTGGAGTACGTCAAGGCGTTCGACGGCGTCATCGCCCAGCACGCCCAGGAGCCCCGCCTCACCGAGGGCGCCCAGATGAACGAGGGTGTCGTCTCCGCCGAGCTCGGCCTCACCGGCTGGCCCGCGGTCGCCGAGGAGTCGATCATCGCCCGGGACGTCCTCCTCGCCGAGCACGTCGGCTCGCGGGTGCACATCTGCCACCTGTCGACCGCGGGCTCGGTGGAGATCGTGCGCTGGGCCAAGGCCCGCGGCATCGACGTCACCGCCGAGGTCACGCCCCACCACCTGCTCCTCACCGACGAGCTCGCCCGCACCTACGACCCGGTGTACAAGGTCAACCCGCCGCTGCGGACCGCCGAGGACGTGCGCGCCCTGCGCGCGGCGCTGGCCGACGGCACCATCGACATCGTCGCCACCGACCACGCCCCCCACCCGGTGGAGGACAAGGACTGCGAGTGGGCCGACGCCGCGTTCGGCATGACAGGGCTGGAGACGGCCCTGTCCGTCGTCGTCGAGACCATGGTCGAGCCGGGCCTGCTCGACTGGGCCGGGGTGGCGCAGGTGCTCTCCACCCGCCCCGCCCGGATCGGACGTGTCGAGTCTCACGGCCGACCCCTCGCCGTGGGGGAGCCGGCCAACCTCACGCTGGTGGACCCGGCCGCGCGTGTGGTCGTCGACGGTGCCCAGCAGGCGACCACGAGCCGCAACACCCCGTTCCAGGGCCGTACCCTGCCAGGGCGCGTCGTGGCCACGTTCCTCCGCGGGCGTGCCACCGTCCTCGACGCCCAGCCCGTCGCCGACCACGTACCAGGAGGAACCCGGTGAGGAACCAGCGAGCGGACGCCCTGCTCGTCCTGGAGGACGGCTACGTCCTCCCGGGCCGCGCCTACGCCGCCGAGGGCCGGACCGTCGGGGAGATCGTCTTCGCGACGGCGATGACCGGCTACCAGGAGACGGTCACCGACCCCTCCTACCACCGCCAGATCGTCACGATGACCGCCCCGCACATCGGCAACACCGGCGTCAACGACGAGGACGCCGAGTCCGCCCGGGTGTGGGTCGCCGGCATGGTCGTCCGAGAGCCCGCCCGCAGGGCCTCGAGCTGGCGCTCGGTCCGGGAGTTCGAGGACGAGCTGCGCGACCAGGGCGTCGTCGGGATCTGCGAGGTCGACACCCGGGCGCTCACCCGCCGGCTGCGTGACCGCGGCGTCATGCGTGCCGGGATCTTCTCCGGCTCGGCCCTCCCCGCCGGGGCGATGTCCCTCGGTCGGCCCGGGCTCGGGGTCCTCGTCGACCTCGTGCGCCAGGCCCCGCAGATGACGGGCGCGGCGCTGGCCGGTGAGGTCTCCACCCAGGAGGCCTACGTCGTCGAGCCGAGCGGCGCGTTCGCCGGCCGGGAGCCGGTCGCGGAGATCGTCGCGGTCGACCTCGGGATCAAGGCCCGCACGCCCGCCCAGCTCGC
>DAHVRG010000062.1 GCA_027322565.1 Georgenia sp. | reverse complement strand
CCGGGTTCTACCAGGGCCCCTCCTCCGCCCCGCTGTCCACCTTCCGACCGGTCCTGGCGGAGCAGCTCGACGAGCTCGTCGCCGCCGCCGTGCCGGAGCCCGCGCCCACCGCCCGCTGGTGGGTACCGGTCGTGTGGACGGGGCTGGCCCTCGCGCTGCTCACCGCACTGGCGATGGCCGGCAGGGCGCTGTGGCGGCGCTCGGCCCCCGCCTAGCCCGGCCACGGAACGCAGAAGCCCCCGGAGCCGATCGGCTCCGGGGGCTCGTGCGACGGTCGTCAGGCCACGCCCGCAAGCTCCTCGCGCAGGGAGGAGACGAGCTCCTCGGGCACGGTGTCGGGGACGTGGACGCCTTCGGCGACGGCGATGCGGTCACTGACCTTGCGCAGCACGAAGGACATCGGGATGTTGAGGGCGTTGCAGATCGAGGCGAGCAGCTCGGAGGATGCTTCCTTCTGGCCGCGCTCCACCTCGCTGAGGTAGCCGAGGGAGACCCGGGCCGCGGAGGAGACCTCGCGCAGCGTCCGCCCCTGGTGCTGGCGGATGGTCCGCAGCACGTCACCGATCTCGCGTCGTAGGACGATCACCGGGACCACCTCCTGTCGCTCGCCGTGCATTCCCTTACCGTACCCCGCCGCGGCCGTGGACGCGGGCTGTGTGAGACGCCTCCCAGCTGGTGGTCGTGGGTGGCGCACCGGGGTGCGGGCGTGGTTAGTAGTCATCACTCATCCCAACAGCGGCACCGGTGGGATTTGTTCCCGGTCCGCGAGCAGCCCGAGGACCAGCGCGAGCGCCGCGCCGACACTCGCCCCGCGCAGCAGCGCCCGGGTCCCTGCCAGGGTGAGGCGCCGCACCCGTGTCTCGCCGGCGAGACACGCCGCGACGAAGACGGTCCCGGCCGGATGTCCGTCGGCCGGGCCGGGGCCGGCGACGCCGGTGGTGCCGACGCCCACATCGGCCCCGAGCAGCCGCGTCGCGCCCTCGGCGAGCTGAGCCGCGACCTCGGCCTGCACTGCGCCGCCCTCCGCGAGCAGCCCCGCGTCCACGCCGAGGAGCCCGGCCTTGACGTCGGTCGCGTAGGCGACCACCCCTCCCCGGACGACGTCGGATGCGCCGGGGACGTCGACCAGCGCCGCAGCGACGAGACCGCCGGTGAGCGACTCGGCCGTCGCCACCGTCAGGCGGGCGGCCCGCAGCCCGGCGACGACGTCAGGGGCGGGCGTCACTCGGGCCTCCGGTCGAGGTGCGGGCGATCCGCACTGCCCGCAGGACGTAGTCGGCACCGGTGACGACGGTGACGGCGACAGCCAGGAGCATCACCCACCAGGTGACGAGGAGCACGACGTCCGCGGCGGCCTGTGGCAGCAACGCCTCCCAGGGGATGAGGTAGGAGGTGATGAAGACGATCTGGAGGACCGTCTTGAGCTTGCCGCCGCTGGACGCGGCCATGACGGCGCGCCGCACCATGACGAAGCGCAGGAGCGTGATCCCGAGCTCCCGGACGATGATCGTCACGGGCACCCACCACGGGATCGTGCCCTCTGCCCACAGCAGCACGAGAGCGGTGATGACGAGCGCCTTGTCGGCGATGGGGTCGGCGATCTTGCCGAAGTCCGTCACGAGGCCGCGGCTCCGGGCGATGTAGCCGTCGAGCTTGTCGGTCGCGGCCGCGAGGAGGAAGACCGCGGCGGCACCGACCCGCGCGGCCGTCGAGTCCCCGAACATGAGGACGGCGAAGACAGGGACGAGGGCGACGCGCGCCAAGGTGAGCACGTTCGCCAGGTTCCACAGCGGGACGGGGCCGCGATTCTCCGTCGGCATGAGGTCCAGAGTACGGGCCGAGGTGCCGTGCTACCCACCAACGGCCGCTAGCCTCGGGCGTCATGGGTCGCCATGCGCTTCGGCCGCGGCCCCGCTCACGGGCGGGCGCCGTGCTGCTGCTGCTTGCCGCGGTCGTCGCCGTCGTCGTCGTGGCCGCGCTGTGGCGCCCCTGGCAGGGCGCGCCGACGGCCGCGCCCGAGGACGTGCCCACCCCCGCCCCGCCCACCCCGGCGGAACCGAGCCCCGACCCCAGCCCGACGCCCGAGCGCCTGCCGGACGCCCGGTTCACGATCGTCGGTGGCGGGGACGTGCTGCCTCACGCGACCGTCATCCGCACCGCGGCCACCGGCGACGGGTACGACTTCGTCCCCCTGATGGAGGCGACCGCCGCCTACACGCGCGGCGCCGACCTCGCGCTGTGCAACCTCGAGGTGCCGGTGGCACCGGCCGGCACCGCCCCGACCGGGTACCCGATGTTCGGCGCCCCCGAGGAGCTGCCCGCGGACCTGGCCCGGCTCGGCTGGGACGGGTGCTCGACCGGCACCAACCACACGCTCGACCGGGGCATGGACGGGCTCGTGCGCACCCTGGACCTCATGGACGAGGCCGGGCTCGGGCACGTCGGCTCCGCGCGCAGCCAGGACGAGGCCGACAGCGCCCAGTGGTACGAGCTCGAGCGCGAAGGACAGACCATCCGGGTGGCCCAGCTCGGCGCGACCTACGGCACGAACGGCATCCCCGTCCCGGCCGACAGCCCGTGGGCCGTCGAGCTCATCGACGCCGACCGCCTCGTGCGGATGGCGGGCGAGGCACGGGAGGCCGGTGCCGACCTCGTCGTCGCGAGCGTCCACTGCTGCAGCGAGTACAGCGGCACGCCGCACCCGGACCAGGTCGCCCTCGCCGAGACGCTCGCGGAGTCCGGCCAGGTGGACCTCGTCCTCGGCCACCACGCGCACGTCCCCCAGCCGATCGAGAAGCTGCCCGGCGGCCCGCACGGCGCCGGGATGTGGGTGGCATACGGGCTGGGGAACTTCATCTCCAACCAGGACGAGCTGTGTTGCGTCCCCCAGACGGCGACCGGCCTGCTCGC
Source organism: Georgenia sp. (assembly GCA_027322565.1). Lineage (GTDB taxonomy): Bacteria > Actinomycetota > Actinomycetes > Actinomycetales > Actinomycetaceae > Oceanitalea. The sequence continues at coordinate 1,214 of DAHVRG010000062.1, read as the reverse complement.
GCTGGCCCACGTGGTCAAGCCCGACGGCGAACCTGCCCGGGTGGAGTCGGTGGAGTGGACCGCCGTGACCGTGGACCGGGTGGGCGGGCAGCGCCTGCACGTGCTGGCCGACCACGCCGCGGGCGCGCGGCCCGACGGCCTCACGCTCAGCGACGCCCAGATCACCAGCCGCTACGAGCAGGTGCGCGACGTCGTCGGTGCGGATGCCGCCGAACGCACCACCCCACCCGAGCCGACCGGCCCACCGGCCCGCGTGCTCCCCCGCTCGGGGTGAACCGACCACGCGCGTACTCCGCCGCCAGGGGTGAACCGGCCGACCGCGTGCCCCCCGCTCAGGGGTGACCCCGCTTCCGGCGTGATCCCCCGCTCGGGGTGATCCCGCGTCCGGCGTGCTCGGCGCGCACCGCTCCCGATCAGTCGTGCTTCTCCGTCATCAGTCGCGCGTTCCGACGAGCGACTGATGACCAAAACCCGCGACTGATCGATGGATGGGCAGCGACGGCACTGGGCGGGACGACACTGGGCAGCGACGGCACCAGGCAGCGCCTGCACTGGGCAGCGACATGGGCAGCGACGGCGCTGGGCAGCGCGGCGCGGGTCAGCGGCCGGTGAGGTTCCAGGCGTCCTCGTCGGAGGGGACGTCGTCGTCGGCGTAGTCCTCGACCTCCGGGGCATCCTCGGCGGGCAGCACGGTGGTCTCCTCGACCTCGGCGGCCATGTCGTAGGGCACGTCCCCGGTGCTGGGTGCCTCCTCCCCGCGCAGCATCGCCAGCGTGCCCGGCAGGTCGTCGGGCTGGACGAGCACGTCGCGCGCCTTGGACCCCTCGGAGGGACCCACGATGTCGCGGGACTCGAGCAGGTCCATCAGCCGCCCGGCCTTGGCGAAGCCCACCCGCAGCTTGCGCTGGAGCATCGAGGTGGAGCCGAACTGGGAGGTGATGACGAGCTCGGCGGCCTGCAGGAGCAGGTCGAGGTCGTCGCCGATGTCCTCGTCGACCTGCTTCTTGGCCGCCGGCGCGATGACGTCCTCGCGGTAGGTCGGCTGCAGCTGAGCCTTGACGTGGTCGACGACACCGTGGATCTCCGACTCGGTGACCCACGCCCCCTGGACGCGCATCGGCTTGGGCGCCCCCATCGGCAGGAACAGGGCGTCACCCTGGCCGATGAGCTTCTCGGCGCCCGGCTGGTCGAGGACGACGCGGGAGTCGGCGAGC
>DAHVRG010000021.1 GCA_027322565.1 Georgenia sp. | reverse complement strand
GCCCTCGGAGGCGGTGGCCGCGACCGCCACCGGTGCGTCGAGCGCGGCGGCGAGCATCCGCTGGGCCACCCCGGGGGTGCGGAAGAGGCCGCCGTGGGCGAGCATCCGGTCGATCTGCACGCCCTCGCCGGCGAGCACCTCCATCCCCAGGCTCAGCGTCCCGAACACGCCGTACACCTGCGCCCGGACGAAGTTGGCGAGGGTGAACCGGCTGTCCGGGCTGCGGACGATCAGCGGGCGGCCCTCGGTCAGGCCCGCGACCGGCTCGCCGGCGAGGTGGTTGTAGGCGAGGAGGCCACCGGCGTCGGGGTCGCCCTCGAGGGCCTCGCCGAGCAGGGTCGCGAAGACGGCGTCGGGCTCCAGCGGGGACCCGGAGCGGGCGGCGAACCGACCGAAGAGCTCCGCCCACGCGGCGAGCTCGCTCGCGCCGTTGTTGCAGTGGACCATCGCCACCGGCTCACCGCTCGGGGTGGTGACGAGGTCGATCTCCGGGTGGAGACCGCGCAGCGGACGCTGGAGGACGACCATGGCGAAGATGCTCGTCCCGGTGCTGACGTTCCCGGTGCGTGGGGCGACCGAGCTCGTCGCGACCATCCCGGTGCCCGCATCCCCCTCCGGCGGGCACAGCGGCACGCCCGGCTGCAGGGTGCCGGACGGGTCGAGCAGCGCGGCGCCCTCGGCGGTGAGCCGGCCGGCCGGCTCACCGGCCCGCAGCACCCGCGGCAGCAGCTCGCGGACCTTCAGGCCGGGGACGCGCTCGGCGACGAGCGCGTCGAAACGGTCGGCCATCCGGGCGTCGTACCCCCCGGTCGCGTCGTCGATCGGGAACATGCCCGAGGCGTCGCCGACCCCGAGCACCTGCTCCCCGGTCAGCCGCCAGTGGACGTAGCCGGACAGGGTGGTGAGGAAGCGGACGCTGCCGACGTGGGGCTCGGCGTCGAGCACGGCCTGGTAGAGGTGGGCGACCGACCACCGCAGCGGGATGTTGACGCCGAACAGCTCGGAGAGCTCGGCCGCGGCGGGACCGGTCGTCGTGTTGCGCCAGGTGCGGAACGGCACGAGGAGCTCCTCGTCCTCGGCGAAGGCGAGGTAGCCGTGCATCATCCCCGAGACCCCGATGGCCCCGAAGGTCGACGGGCGCACACCGTAGCGTCGCTCGACGTCCGCGACGAGGTCGGTGTAGGCCGCCTGCACCCCGGACCACACCGACTCCAGGGAGTAGGTCCACATCCGGTCGACGTACTCGTTCTCCCACGCGTGCGACCCCACCGCCAGGACGGTGGCCGGGTCCGGCCCGACGAGGCAGGCCTTGATGCGGGTGGACCCCAGCTCGATCCCGAGCGAGGTGCGGCCGGCGAGGACGGCGTCCCGGGCGGCGTCGTCCGTCCGTTCCGAAGGTGCTGCCGCGTCCGGGTGTGTCACTGAGGCCTCCAGTTCCGGTTCGAGTGGGTGCTGCCCTCATCGTAGGTCGGGACCGGACACGCCCGAGCGCCCGCCGAGGCCGGCTCCGTCCCCGGTGTCGGCCCGCTACGATGGCGCGACGACCGAGGGGGCCCCATGCGGATCAACCAGCAGATCGTCGTCTTCGACGCGGCGGACATCGCCGCGGAGAGCCGTTTCTGGGCGGGAGTGCTCGGCGGCACCCTCGACGACGCGCGGGACGACTGGCACCGGGTCCTCGTCGACGGCGAGCCTCGGGTGGCGGTGCAGCTGGCGCCCGACCACGTCCCACCGGACTGGCCGGACGGCGAACCCCCGCAGCAGCTCCACCTCGACCTGTGGGTCGAGGACATCGCCGCCGCGCACGAGCACGTCATGTCGCTCGGCGCCCGGCTCCTCGCGGAGGCCCACGGGGGAGAGGGTCCGGACGACTTCCAGGTGTACGCCGACCCGGCCGGACACCCGTTCTGCCTGTGCTGGGCGACGCGGTAGCGCGAACTACCCGAACGCGAGGTAGCGCCCCGGCTTGCCGGCCTCCTCCACGGTGAACCGCAGCTGGAGGCCCGCGTCCGCGAGGAGCTCGACCTGCCGGGTGAGCTGCTCGTGGGTGACGAAGACGTGCGGTCCGAGGTCCCAGTCCTGCGCGAGCCACCTCCGCAGGGCGTCCAGGAGGGTGCGGTCGGTCCCGTCGGGGAGGCGGGACGCACGCACCCAGAAGTAGACGGCGGCGGCGTGGTCGTCCCAGCGGTGGTCACCCACCGGGGTGATCCGGGCACCGTCGTACATGCTCGCGTCGGGCGGCATGAGGTAGACGCAGCCGAGGCACTCGGTACCGGTCGGGTCGAGCACCGTGTAGGTGTAGGCCCGGCGGTCGGAGTGGCGCTCCTCGAGCCCCTCGAGGTCGGCCCGGTTGGCTGCCACGGTGAAGTCGTCCGCGGGCCAGGACGTCTGCTCCCAGACGCGTAGGAAGTCGCGGGTCTCCATCACGGCCGCGTGGTCGAGCGCGGCGTCGTCGGCGGTGATCGGGCGCAGGACGAAGGTGTCGGTGGTCAGGCCGGCGGGGGCCTCGGTACGGAACGGCACGGGGGTGCTCCTTCGGGTGCTCAGCGGTGGATGTGGAGGGCGGCGCGGCACTCCGCCACGCCGTGGAGCTCGATGTCGTCGCGCCGGTGCGCTGTCCAGTCCGTCCGGGTCAACCGCCAGCGCTGCCCGAGGACCGGCCTGCCCTGGTGTGTCGCCCACGCCGTCCCGTTGCGCGCGTAGCCCAGGCGCTCGGAGATGCGGTTGGAGCCGGCGTTGTCGACGGCCGCCTCGCTGAGCGCCTCTGCCGCGCCGAGCCCCGCGAACGCGAGGTGCAGCGCGGCGGCGCGGGTCTCGGACCCGACGCCGCGCCCGCGGGCCTCGGCCGCGACCCACGAGGACGTCTCGACGGTCCCGAACACGGCGAACTCCTCGCCGATGAGATCCTGCATCCCCACCGGCTCGCCGTCGACGAGGACGACGAAGGAGAGCCGCCAGCGTTCCGCAGTCACCGTGCCGCGTCCCCGCCAGACGCCGCGCAGCCAGCCGTGCACGCGGGCCTCGGCGTCCGGCTCGTAGAACGGGTGCGGGTCGTCCCACGGCGGCGGGTCGGCGCTCGCTCCACCGGACCGGACAACCGGGACGAGCCGCGCGAGCAGGTCGTCGGTGGCCCCGCGCAGCTCGAGCCGGGGGGTCACCACCCGGACGCCGAGCGGAGGGTAGGGCAGCATCCGGGCGACTGTACGGAAGAAGCGCGCTCCCGGCACCGGAATTGCGGCAGGGGAGCGGCTGCGCCCGGCCCGGCGGCCGGGTGTCAGGCGCGGTCCGGCTCGGCCGCCGGCGCGTCCCGGGCCACGAGGTAGGCGCGGCCGTCGGGACCGTGGCGCACCTCCCACTGCCCGCCCACCTGGGCCTGCAGGTTCTCGCCGGTGCGGTCGACCTGCCCTCGCAGGGGCGTGAGCTGGGCCGGCCCGAGCACCTTGCGCACGAGCCCGATGACGCGACCACCCTCGTGCTGCCTACCCGGCCCCGCCATCACTGCACCCGTCCTCTCGCGACACCCGCCGCACAGCCGAGCGACCGCGGGCGACCGGAGCCTACGCCAGCTCGCCCCGGCACCCCGGCGGTGTCCACCGTGCGGCTCCGCGACGTCAGGCAGGCGCCGCGGCGGCCGTACGCTCCGGGGCGAGTCACTCGGCGCGCGCCGCCCGACGCACCTACGCTCTTCCCAGACCGTCGCGCCGGACGAGGAGGACCGATGGACGACGCGAAGCAACTGCTCCACGACCATCTGCGCAGCCTGCGCGAGCGGGTGCTGTGGAAGGTCGACGGGCTCTCGGAGCGCGAGCTGCGCTGGCCCCGCACCCCGACCGGCACCAACCTGCTCGGCCTGGTCAAGCACCTGGCGGGCATCGAGCTCGGCTACCTCGGCGACACCTTCGGCCGCCCGGCGCCGCAGCGCCCGTCCTGGATGGAGGACGGCGCCGAGGACAACGCCGACATGTGGGCCACCGCCGACGAGTCCGCCGAGGACATCCTCGACCTGTACCGCCGGGCCGGCGCGCACGCCGACGCCACCATCGCGTCGCTCGACCTCGACTCACCGGGGCGGGTCCCGTGGTGGCGGGCCGACGAGGTGACCCTGCACCAGGTCCTCGTCCACGTCATCGCCGAGACCGCCCAGCACGTCGGCCACATGGACATCGTCCGAGAGCTCAGCGACGGTGCCGTCGGGCTGCGCCCGGCCGCGACGAACATCCCCGACGGCGACGCGCAGTGGTGGCGGGACTACGTCGCCCGGCTCCGGCGGGTCGCCGAGGAGGTCGGGGGCTGACAGCGGACCGGTGGGCGGTGGGACGGAGGAGCGGTGAGACGTCGCCGTGACGTCGGCGAGGCGACCGACATCGTCGCGCACGACGCCGCGCGCCGTGCGCTGCAGCGCCGCGTCCTCGTCGTCGTTGCGGTCACCCAGGTGCTGGGCGGAGCGGGCCTCGCCGCCGGGATCACCGTGGGCGCGCTGCTCGCCGAGGAGATGCTCGGCAGCCGGGGCATGGCCGGGCTGCCGGTCGGGCTGTTCACGCTGGGCTCCGCGCTCACCGCCTTCCTCGTCGGGCGGCTCACCCAGCGCGCCGGAAGACGCGCCGGGCTCGGCGCCGGGTTCGCCGCCGGGGCACTCGGTGCGGCCGGCGTCGTCCTCGCCGCCGTCACGGGCGACGTCGCGCTCCTCCTCGTCTCCCTGTTCGTCTACGGGGCGGGTGCCGCCACCCAGCTGCAGGCGCGGTACGCGGGTACTGACCTCGCACTGCCCGCCGAGCGCGGGCGGGCGGTGAGCGTCGCACTCGTCGCCACGACCTTCGGGGCGGTCGCCGGGCCCAACCTCGTCGAGCCGCTCGGGACGTGGGCCACATCGCTCGACATCCCGGCACTCGCCGGCCCGTTCCTGCTCGCCGGGACCGCGTACGCCGCGGCCGGCACGGCGCTGTTCCTCCTGCTCCGGCCCGACCCCTTCCTCGTCGCCCGGCACCTCGCCGCCGCGAGCACACCGGTGGACGCGGCGCCCGTCCCCGGTGACCGGCCGCCCGGGGTCTGGGCCGGCGCGGCGGTCATGGTGCTGACCCAGGTCGCCATGGTCGCGATCATGACGATGACCCCCGTGCACATGCAGGCGCACGGACACGGGCTGGGTGCGGTCGGCCTCGTCATCAGCATCCACGTCGGGGCGATGTTCCTGCCCTCGCTCGTCACCGGTGCCCTCGTCGACCGTGTCGGCCGGGTGCCGATGGCGGCCGCCTCCGGCGCGACGCTGCTCCTCGCCGGGCTGACCGGGGCGCTGGCGCCGGGCGACTCCCTGGTACTGCTCGTCGTCTCGCTCACCCTGCTCGGGCTCGGGTGGAACTTCGGGCTCATCGCCGGCACCGCGCTCATCGTGGACGCCACCCCGGCCGAGACCCGCGCCCGCACCCAGGGCAGCGTCGACGTCCTCATCGCGCTGAGCGGAGCGGGTGGCGGGGCGGTCTCCGGCGTCGTCGTGGCCGGGACCAGCTTCGCGACGCTCGCCCTCGCCGGCGGGCTCCTCGCGGTGCTGCTCGTCCCGACGATGGCGGTCTACCGTCGGCGCGTCGCAGCCTGAGCGGGTTCCGGCCGCTATCGTGCCCTCACCATGAAGGTGCTCGTGACCCCGACGTCGCTGTGCCGCGACGAGAGCCACGCCGCGCTGCGGCGGCTGCGCGAGACCGTCGACGTCGTCGTCCTCAACCCGACGGGCCGGCCGCTCTCGGCCGACGAGCTCGTCGACCTGCTCCCCGGGGTCGACGGCGTCGTCGCGGGGCTGGACGACTACTCGGCGCGTGCGCTGGCCGCGGCGGACCGGCTGCGGGTCATCGCCCGGTACGGCGTCGGGACCGACAACGTCGACCTCGACGCCGCACGTGCCAGGGGCGTCGTCGTCACGCGCACCCGCGGCGCGAACGCCGTGTCCGTCGCCGAGCTCGCGATCGCCCTGACGTTCGCCGTCGCCCGCGGCATCCCCCGGCTCGACGAGCAGGTCCGCGCCGGTGCGTGGGCGCGGGCGGAGGGCGTCGAGCTCACCGGGCGGACGTTCGGGGTCGTCGGCTTCGGGACGATCGGCCGGCTCGTCGCCGACCGGGCACGCGGGCTCGGGATGCGGGTCGTCGCGCACGACCCCACGGTCGCCGACGCCGCCATCACCGCCGCCGGCGTGACACCCCTCGGGCTCGACGAGCTGTGCGGCGTCAGCGACGTCCTCAGCCTGCACGTCCCCCTGCTCCCGGAGACCCGGGAGCTCATCGACGGGCGACGGATCGCGCTGCTCCCGCGCGACGCGATCGTCGTCAACACCGCACGGGGCGGACTCCTGGACGAGCATGCGGCCCGGCGGGCCCTCGACGCCGGACACCTCCTCGGCGTCGCGCTCGACGTCTACGCCGCCGAGCCGCCGGGGAGCAGCCCCCTCGTGGGCCACCCGCGGACGGTCCTCACCGCGCACTCCGGCGGCCATACCCGGGAGGCGATCGGCCGGATGGCCGAGCAGGCGGTCACCGCCCTCCTCGCGGTCCTCGGCGGGCAGGCCTCACCCGACGCCGTGTGACTACCGGCGGGGCCGCAGGCTGTGGCCGCCGCCGTCCACCGGGAGGCACGTGCCGGTCGTCGACCCCGACCGGGGCGAGGCGAGGAAGCAGATGGTGTCCGCGACCTCCTCGGCCAGGACGAGCCGGCCGTGCGGCTGCCGTGCCGCGAGGGCGCGCGCCTCCGCCTCCGGGTCCGCCGCCGTGGCCAGCAGCCGGTCGACCCACGGCGTCTGGGTCGTCCCCGGGTCGACGGCGTTGACGCGGATGCCCTCGGGGAGGAGGTCGGTGGCCATGGCGCGGGTCATCGCGTCGACCGCCCCCTTCGTCGCCGAGTACAGGACCCGGGAGGGCAGGCCGGTGGTCGCCGCGATGGACCCGGTGTTGACGATCGCGGCGTGCGCGGAGCGCCGCAGGTAGGGCAGCGCCGCGCGGATCACCCGGACGCTGCCGACGACGTTGACGTCGAACACCCGGTGCCACTCCTCGTCGGCGTTCGCCTCGACGCCGCCCTGGGCGCCGACACCGGCGCAGTTGACGAGGACGTCGATCCCGCCCAGCGCGTCCGCCGCGGCGGCGACGGCGTCCCGGACGGCGGCGTCGTCCGAGACGTCGCAGGTGAGGGCGAGGTCGCCGCCCGGGCCCTTGCTCGGGTCGCGGTCGAGCACCGCGACCGCCGCCCCCTCATCGCGGAGCCGGCCCGCGGTCGCGGCACCGATGCCGCTCGCGCCGCCGGTGACGACGGCGCGGATGCCGCTGAAGGTCATCGGGTCACCCTCCCGGGTCGGCAGCGACGGTGCTGCGCTGGGTGCCGAGGCCGTCGATGCCGAGCTCGACGACGTCCCC
>DAHVRG010000271.1 GCA_027322565.1 Georgenia sp. | reverse complement strand
GGTCAACGAGACCCTGGCGCAAGCCGGGGTGACCCCGATGTCGGTCGGTGGGCTCGACGCGTGGATGATGCCGATCGTCCACGACATCGTCGGCGCGGCCCAGTACGGCGGCTCGGAGTTCGAGGCCGAGATCCTCGCCGGGGACACCGACTTCACCGACCAGGCCTACGTCGACTCGCTGCAGACCGTCGTCGACCTGCAGCAGTACATGCCGGAGAACGTCGTCGGCGTCAGCTACACCGACTCCCAGGTGCTCTTCACCACCGAGCAGGCGGCGATGTTCCCCGGCGGCTCCTTCGAGCTGGCCTTCTTCCAGGCGGAGAACCCCGAGATGGAGCTCGGCGTCTTCCAGGTGCCGCCGCCGCCCGGCGCGGCGCTGGACCACCCGGTCACCCCGGCGTACGCCGACGGCAACTGGGGGCTGAGCGCGAACAGCCAGCACCCGGAGGAGGCCGAGACCCTCATCCAGTGGCTCGCCACCGCGGAGTTCGGCGACATGATGGCCAACGAGCTCAAGCAGTTCTCCCCGGTCCCCGGGGTCACCTTCGACGACCCGCTCATGCAGGAGATGTGGGACCTCTACCAGGAGAGCCCGGCGCCCTACCTCCACCTGGTGAACTTCCGCTACGGCGACCCGAGCGGCACCGACCTCGTCGGGGCGGGCGTCCAGGAGCTGTTCCTCGGGGACAAGGAGCCGGCGGACGTGGCCGCCGACGTCCAGAACGGCCTGGCCGAATGGTTCACCCCGGGCCAGTGACCGCCACCTCCGCGCAGACCGCCTCCGTGGAGGCCGGGCAGCGCCGCCGTCGCACCCTGACGGCGGCGCTGCCGACCCGGGTCGCGCTCCTGTTCATCGCCCCCGCGGCGGTCCTCTTCGCGGTGTTCGTCCTCTACCCGATGGTCACCGCGGTCACCTACTCGATGTACTCCTGGCGCGGGACGAGCCAGGAGGAGTTCGTGGGGCTGGCCAACTTCGTCCAGCTCTTCACCGCCGAGCCGTACCGCAGCGCGGTGCCGCGCGCCTTCGGGCACAACCTCCTCATGTTCGGCGGCGCGATGGTCGTGCAGAACTCCGTCGGCCTCGTCTTCGCGGTCATCCTGCACCGCCGCGCCCGCTTCCGGCGGCTCTTCCAGGTGCTGTACACGATGCCGTACCTCGTGAGCCCGCTGGTCGTCGGCTACCTGTGGTCGCTGCTCCTGTCCCCGCTCTTCGGCCCGGTCAACGCCGCCCTCAAGGCGGTCGGTCTCGACGCGCTCGCCCTGCCGTGGCTGGGCACGCCGACGACGGCGCTGTGGGTCGTCGTCCTCGTCACCGCGTGGCAGTGGGTGGGCTTCCCGTTGCTCCTCTACGGGGCCGCGCTCGGCGGGATCCCGCCGGAGCTGGACGAGGCCGCCGAGCTCGACGGCGCCACGGGGCCCCAGCGCTTCTTCGCGATCACCCTCCCGCTCATGACGCCGATCATCGGCACCGTCAGCGTGCTCACCTTCATCTTCACGATGGAGGCCTTCCCGATCCCCTACGCCCTCGGCGGGTCGACCGGTGCCCCCGCGGGGGCGACCGACGTCATGTCCCTCGTCTTCTACCGCACCGCCTTCGAGTCCGGGTCGTCCAACGCCATCGGGACGTCGTCGGCGATCGCGATCCTCCTCTTCCTGTTCATCTTCGGGCTCTCGACCGTCTTCACCCGCTGGTTCCGCCGCACCGAGGGGAGGATCCTGGGATGAGCGCCGCCGTCCCGACCGCGCACCGTCCCGGCGGTGACGACGGGCACCCCTACGTGCCCCCGGTCGTCGCCGACCCGCTCCCCCGGGCGCGCCGGCCCCGGCGCGAGCGGGGCTGGGCCGCCGCCGCGACGTCGACGGCGCTGTGGCTCTACGCCGCCGTCGCGATCCTCCCGCTGCTCGTCATGGTGACGAACTCGCTGCGCACCAACCGCGAGCTGGCCACCGAGCCGCTCGGGCTGCCGCTGCAGCCGGACTTCACGAGCTACCAGCGGGCGTGGGTCGAGGCGTCCTTCTCGACCTACTTCGTCAACTCCATCGTCGTCACGGTCTCCTCCGTGGCGATCGCGACGGCGGTCTCGCTGCTCGCGGCCTACGCCCTCGCCCGCGCCCGGGGCCGCCTCATGTCGGTCATCGAGACGGTCTTCGTCTCCGGCCTCATGATGCCGGTCTTCCTCATGATCGTGCCGATCTTCTACCTGCTCGACTCCTTCGGGCTCATCAGCAGCCGGCTCGGGCTCATCATGGTCTACGCGGCGGTGAGCATCCCGTTCTCGGTGTTCGTCCTCACGACGTTCTTCCGGCAGCTGCCCGGGGAGCTGGAGGAGGCCGCCCGGCTCGACGGCGCCGGGCCGCTGCGGATGTTCTGGAGCGTCATGGCCCCGCTCGTACGCCCGGCGGTCGCGACAGTCGTCGTCTTCCGCTTCGTGCCGATCTGGAACGACTTCTTCTACCCGCTCATCCTCATCCGGAACCGGGCGAACTACACCCTGCCGGTGGGGCTGACGACGTTCTTCGGGGAGTACCAGACCGACTGGTCGACGCTCTTCGCCGGGCTCGTCATCGCCACGCTGCCGCTCATCGTCCTCTTCCTCGTCGCGACGCGGCAGATCATCGCCGGCCTGACCTCCGGGATGGGAAAGTAGCGGCGTGACCGCGGTCCTCGCCGTCGACCTCGGCGGCTCCGGCTCCCGCGCCCGGTTGACGACACCCGACGGCGCCCGGGAGGTGAGCGGAGACCGGCTCCGGGTGAGCCCGGCGGGGCTCGTCGCTGCGCCGCTGGTGACGGCGCTGGTCCAGCGGCTCGGAGTGCGCCCCGGCGAGGTGGACACGGTCGGCGTGGGGTCGAGCGGGATCCTCACCCTGCCCGACGGCCCGCAGGTGCTGCTCGACGCCGTCCGCTCGGTGCTCGGCGAGGTCCGGACGGTCGTCGCCTCCGACGCCGTCACCTCCGCGGTGGGGGCGCTCGGCGGGCGGCCCGGGGCCGTCGTGCTCACGGGTACCGGCTCGACGGCGCTGGGTACCGACCTCGCCGGGTGCTGGCGCAAGGTCGACGGCTGGGGTCACCTCCTCGGGGACGCCGGCTCCGGCTCGTGGATCGGGATGCGGGCGCTGCAGGCTGCGCTCGAGCAGCACGACGGCCGGCGCACCGACGCGCCCCGGCTGCTCGCCGCCGCCGTCGCGCGGTTCGGCGTGCCCGAGACGTGGCCGCGGCAGATCTACACCCGCGAGGACCGCGCCGGGGTGCTCGCCTCCGTCGTCACCGACGTCGCCACCCTGGCCGAGGACGACGAGGTGGCCCGGGGGGTCCTCACCGCCGCCGGGCAGGAGCTCGCGCGCAGCCTCACGGCCGCGCTGCGACCGCCCGTCCCGCCGCTCGCCTCGTGGACGGGCGGGATCCTGCGCTCCGCCGTCGTGCTCGGTGCACTGCGGACGGAGCTGGGCCGGCTGCGGCCCGACGTCACGCTCGAGCCGCCCCGCGGCACCGCCCTCGACGGTGCCGCGCTCCTCGCGCGCCGCGCCCTGGCCGGGGACCTCGAGCCGGCCGAGCCGCTCCTCACCGTGCACTGAACCGGCCCGGCGAACGACGCATGGCCCGGAGGGGAGCTGTGGTGCCGGAGGCGTCAGACTGATCCACGTGGCGGGTCAGTCTGACGCCTCCGCACGGCACTACCTCCCGACCGCTGCACTTCCGCCCGACCGCCGCCGAGGCCGGTCCCGGCGGCGTCCGGGCGGGCTCGTCGCGCAACCGTGAGCGCGGCGCTCAGGACGAAGCGAGCTCCTCACCCTTACCCGCGCTGAACTGCGCGGCGAGCGCCTCGGTACCCCGGGCGAGCAGCGCGACGTCGGCGCCGACGAGCACGAAGCTCGCCCCGGCGTCGAGGTAGGACCGCGCCACCGCGGGGTCGAAGGCGTTGACGCCCACCGGTCTGCCGGCCGAGCGCACCGCCGTCAAGGCGCGGTGCACGGCTGCGACGACGTCTGGGTGGGTCTGCTGCCCGATCAGGCCCAGCGAGGCGGCGAGGTCGGAGGGCCCGACGAAGACGCCGTCCACGCCGTCGACGGCGGCGATCTCCGCAGCGGCGTCGACCCCCTCGGTGGTCTCGACCTGGACGACGAGCGACACGTGCTGCTCCGCCTCGGCGAG
>DAHVRG010000224.1 GCA_027322565.1 Georgenia sp. | reverse complement strand
GCCCTGCCGATGACGCTCATCATCATCACGGGGGACATCGACCTGTCCGTCGCCTCGATGGTCGGCCTGACCTCCTGCGCGGTCGGGGTGCTGTGGGAGGCCGGGCTCCCGCTGGAGACGATCCTCGCCCTCGCCGTCGTGCTCGGTGCGGTCCTCGGTGCGGTCAACGGGTTCTTCGTCGCCGGGCTGGGACTGCCGGCGCTCGCGGTGACGATCGGGACACTCGCGCTGTACCGCGGGCTGTCCTACGTGCTCCTCGGGGACAGCGCCGTCGCGGACTTCCCACGCTCCTTCACCGGCTGGACCATCGGCGCGGTCGGCTGGATGCCGAACGTCCTGCCCGGTCTGCTCGTCCTGGCCGCGGTGTTCGCCGTCGTCCTCCACGCCACCCCGGCAGGCCGGGCGATCTACGCCATCGGCGCGAACGTCACCGCCGCCGCCTACGCCGGGATCCACGTGCGCCGCACGCGCTTCCTCCTCTTCGTCACCTCCGGCGCGGTAGCCGGCCTGGTCGGCGCGTTCTGGACGATGCGCTACGCCTCGGCCCGCGCCGACAACGCCTTCGGCCTGGAGCTGACGGTGGTGGCCGCCGTCCTGCTCGGCGGCGTGTCGATCTTCGGGGGGAAGGGCTCCCTGCCGGGCGTCCTCGCCGGCGTCGTCCTCCTCATGTCGGTGCAGAACGCGCTGCGGCTCGGGCGGGTCTCCACCGAGGCACTCACCGTGGTCACCGGCTCCCTCCTCATCATCTCCGTCCTCCTGCCCAACGTCCTCGCCCGGGCCCGGCTGGCGCTGCGCCGTCGCCGGCCGGCCGCCGCGGAGGCACCCGACCCCGACCCAGCCCCCACCGCCGCGCCCGCGGCACGATGAAAGGAACCGACATGACGAGGACGCAACGACGCACCCGCGTCACCGCGCTGACGCTCGGCCTCGCGCTGACCCTCGCCGCCTGCGGCGGCACCACCCGCGACAACCAGGACGAGGACAACAGCGACGCGGAGGAGACCTTCACCTCCGAGGGCGAGGCCTCGCCCGAGGGCCTGGACGAGGGGGAGGGCGGCACCGGTGAGTTCGCCGAGGGTCTGGCCATCACCATGCTGCCGAAGTCGGTGAACAACCCCTACTTCGAGACCTCCTCCGAGGGCGCCGAGGCCGTGGTCACCGAGCTCGGCGGCACCTACGAGTACACCGGTCCCTCCGACGCCTCCGCCTCCTCCCAGGTGAGCTACATCAACACCCTCTCCCAGCAGGGCGTGGACGCCATCCTCCTGTCCGCCAACGACCCGAACGCGCTGTGCTCGTCGCTCGACCAGGCGAGCGCGGGCGGCACCGCCATCGTCACCTTCGACTCCGACGTCGACCCCGCCTGCCGCGACCTGTTCGTCAGCCAGGTCGAGGGGGAGGAGGTGGGCCGCGCGCTCATCGAGATGGCCGCCGAGCAGGCCGACGGCGCGGGCCAGATCGCCGTCCTGTCCGCCACCGCCAACGCGACGAACCAGAACGCCTGGATCGCCGTCATGGAGGAGGAGCTGGAGAACAACCCGGACTACGCCGACCTCGAGCTCGTCGCCATCGCCTACGGCGACGACGAGGACGAGAAGTCCTTCGCCGAGACGCAGGGCCTGCTCCAGGCCCACCCCGACCTCGAGGTCATCGTCGCCCCGACGACGGTCGGCATCCTCGCCGCGGCCCGGTACGTCCAGGGCTCGGACTACGACGTCGCCGTCACGGGCCTGGGCACCCCGAACGACATGCGCGAGTACGTCAAGGACGGGACCGTCACCGAGTTCGCGCTGTGGGACCCGGGCGCCCTCGGCGAGCTCGCCGCGTGGACCGGGGCCGCCCTGGCCTCGGGGATCATCAGCGGCGAGGGCGACACCTTCACCGCCGGCGAGCTCGGTGAGTACACCGTCGGCCCGGAGGGCGTCATCGTGCTCGGGCCGCCGACCCGCTTCAACGCCGACAACATCGACGACTTCAACTTCTGACCCATGCGCCGCTACTGCCTCGTCGCCCGCATCCGACCCGACCGCGCGGAGGAGTACCGCGCCCGGCATGCCGCTGTGTGGCCGGAGATGCTCCAGGCGCTGCACGAGAGCGGGTGGCGCAGGTACTCCCTGTTCCTGGCACCGGACGGACTGCTCGTCGGGTACGTGGAGAGCGAGGACCTCGATGCCGCCCAGCGGGCGATGGCCGCCACCGCGGTCAACGCCCGCTGGCAGGCGCAGATGGCCGAGTTCTTCGTCTCCGACGACGCCCGACCCGACGAGCAGTTCGTCCGCCTCGACGAGGTGTTCGACCTCGCGGACCAACGAGAGAAAGCTGGACTGACATGACGGCCACGGCGCCGGACCCCCTCACCACGCTCGGCGACCTGGAGATCGAGCTGCCCTCCTGGGCCTTCGCCAACTCCGGGACGCGCTTCAAAGTCTTCCCGCAGGCGGGGGTGCCACGCGACCCCTACGAGAAGGTCGCCGACGCCGCCCAGGTCCACCGCCACACCGGCGGCGCCCCGACGGTCGCCCTGCACATCCCGTGGGACACCGTCGACGACTACGCCCACCTGCGCCGCCACGCCGAGGACCTCGGGATGCGGCTGGGCACGGTCAACTCCAACACGTTTCAGGACGAGGACTTCAAGTTCGGCTCGCTCGCCTCCCGCGACCCCGCGGTGCGCCGCAAGGCCGTGGACCACCACCTCCACTGCCTGGAGGTCATGGCCGCCACCGGGTCCCGGGACCTGAAGGTCTGGCTCGCCGACGGCACGAACTACCCCGGCCAGGACGACCTGCGCGGACGGCAGGAGGCGCTCGCGGAGTCACTGGCCGAGATCTACTCCCAGCTCGGCCCCGACCAGCGGCTGGTGCTGGAGTACAAGCTCTTCGAGCCGGCCTTCTACCACACCGACGTCCCCGACTGGGGCACCGCCTACGCCCACGTCGTCGCGCTCGGGGAGCGGGCGGTGGTGTGCCTCGACACCGGACACCACGCCCCCGGCACGAACATCGAGTTCATCGTCATGCAGCTGCTCCGGCTCGGCCGGCTCGGGGCCTTCGACTTCAACTCCCGCTTCTACGCCGACGACGACCTCATCGTCGGTGCCGCCGACCCCTTCCAGCTCTTCCGGATCATGGTCGAGGTGGCCCGCGGCGGCGGCCTGGGCCCCGGCTCCACCGTCGCCTTCATGCTCGACCAGTGCCACAACATCGAGGCCAAGATCCCCGGCCAGATCCGCTCGGTGCTCAACGTCCAGGAGGCGGTGCTCAAGGCGCTGCTGGTCGACGAGGCCGCGCTCGCCGACGCCCGTGCCCGCAACGACGTGCTCGCCGCCAACACCGTCCTCATGGAGGCCTTCTGGACCGACGTGCGCCCCCGCCTCACGCAGTGGCGGGCCGAGCACGGCCTGCCGGAGGACCCGATGGCCGCCTTCGCCGCCACCGGCTACCTGGAGCAGATCGCCACCGAGCGCGTCGGCGGTACCCAGGCCGGCTGGGGCGCCTGAGCCCACCCGACACCCGACCCACCAGGAGACCTCGTTGAGCAGCACCGCCGACCTCATCGCCCGTTCCAACCGGCTGGGCGCCGACCCGCGCAACACCAACTACGCCGGCGGGAACACCTCGGCCAAGGGCACCGCGACCGACCCGGTGACCGGCGGGCCGGTCGAGCTGTGCTGGGTCAAGGGCTCCGGCGGCGACCTCGGCACCCTGACCGAGGCGGGACTGGCGGTGCTGCGCCTCGACCGGGTGCGTGCCCTCGTGGACGTCTACCCCGGCGAGGACCGCGAGGACGAGATGGTCGCCGCCTTCGACTACTGCCTGCACGGCCGGGGCGGCGCCGCCCCGAGCATCGACACCGCGATGCACGCGCTGGTCGACCTGCCCCACGTGGACCACCTCCACCCCGACTCCGGGATCGCGCTGGCCACCGCTGCCGACGGGGAGCGGCTCACGCGCGAGTGCTTCGGCGACCGCGTGGTCTGGGTGCCGTGGCGGCGCCCCGGGTTCCAGCTCGGCCTCGACATCGCCGAGGTGCAGCGCGCCAACCCGCAGGCGATCGGCTGCATCCTCGGTGGGCACGGGATCACCGCCTGGGGTGCGACGAGCGAGGAGTGCGAGGCGCGCTCGCTGGAGATCATCCGCACCGCCGAGCGGTTCATCGCCGAGCGCACCGAGCAGCTGGCCGGCCGCGGCGAGCACCCCTTCGGCGCCGTCGTCCCCGGGATGGAGCCGCTGCCCGATGCCACCCGGCGCGCCCGCGCCGCCGCGCTCGCCCCCGTCGTCCGCGGCCTGGCGAGCACCGACCGGCCGCAGGTCGGACACTTCACCGACACCGCCGTCGTCCTCGACCTCCTCTGCCGCGAGAAGCTCGGCCCGCTGGCCGCGCTCGGCACCTCCTGCCCCGACCACTTCCTGCGGACCAAGGTCAGACCGCTGGTCCTCGACCTGCCGGCCGACGCGCCGCTCGACGACGCCGTCGCCCGGCTGCGCGAGCTGCACGCCGCCTACCGGGAGGACTACGCCGCCTACTACCGCCGGCACGCCGAGCCGGACTCCCCGCCGATGCGCGGCGCCGACCCGGCCGTCGTCCTCGTCCCCGGCGTCGGGATGTTCACCTTCGGCCGGGACAAGCAGACCGCCCGGGTCGCGGGGGAGTTCTACGTCAACGCGATCAACGTCATGCGCGGCGCCGAGGCGATCTCCACCTACGCCCCCATCCCGGAGTCGGAGAAGTTCCGCATCGAGTACTGGGCGCTGGAGGAGGCCAAGCTCCGCCGGATGCCGGCCCCCAAGCCCCTCGCCACCCGCGTCTCGCTGGTCACCGGCGCTGCCTCCGGCATCGGCCGGGCGGTCGCCGAGCGGCTCGCCGCGGAGGGGGCCTGCGTCGTCGTCGCCGACCGCAACCTCGCGGGGGCGCAGGAGGTCGCGGCCGCCCTCGGCGGGCCGGACACGGCCGTCGCGGTGGGCGGGGACGTCACGGACGAGGACGCCGTCGCGGCCCTCGTCGAGGCGGCCGCACTGGCCTTCGGCGGTGTCGACCTCGTCGTCAACAACGCCGGCCTGTCAGTCTCCAAGCCGCTCCTCGAGACGACGACGGCGGACTGGGACCTCCAGCACGACGTCATGGCCAAGGGGTCCTTCCTGGTCTCCCGCGAGGCCGCGCGCCTGATGATCGAGCAGGACATGGGCGGCGACATCGTCTA
>DAHVRG010000207.1 GCA_027322565.1 Georgenia sp. | reverse complement strand
GACCACCGCCGGGTCCTCGCCGTGCTCGAGTGGCTCCGGGGGCGCTGAGGCCGAGATCCGGCCGCATCGGCCCGTAGGGTCGCCCCGTGACCCACGCGAGGAGGCACCGCCGTGACGACCGACCGTGACATCGCCCGCCGGCGCCTGCGCACCCAGCGCCTCGCCGCGCCCCACGCCGACTCCGCCGCCGACGTCGTCCGCGGTCTGCTCGCGGTCCAGGCGGAGAACCGCGGTCAGGCCGGCTGGGCCGTCGCCTGCCGCACCGCCCGACCCGACGCGGCCGAGCTGGCCGCGCTGCTCGACGCCGGTGAGGTCGTCCGCACCCACGTGCTGCGGCCCACCTGGCACTTCGCCGCCGCCGCGGACATCGGCTGGCTCCTCGAGCTCACCGCACCGCGGGTCCGCCCCGTCGTGCTGCGCCAGCTCACCGACCTGCACGGCTGGACGACCGACCGGCTCGACCGGGCGACGACCCTCGTCGTGGACGCCCTCGCCGCCCGGCCCGACCAGGACCGCGCCGCCCTCGCCGACGTGCTGGCTGAGGGTGGGATCACGGCCGGCGGTCAGGAGCTCATGCTGCTCCTCGGGCTCCTCGAGCTCGACCGGCTGGTGTGCAGCGGCCGGGAGCGCGACGGGACGCACACCTACGCCCGGTTCGCGGACCGCGTCCCGGCCTCCGTGCCCCGAGAGCGCGACGACGCGCTCGCCGAGCTCGCGCTGCGGTACTTCACCGGGCACGGGCCCGCGACGGAGCGCGACCTCGCCTACTGGGCGACGCTCACGCTCACCGACGTGCGGCGTGGGCTGGCCGAGGTCCGCGACCGCCTCACCTCCTTCACCCACGACGGCAGGACCTACTGGCACGCGCCCGACGCCGCCGCGCCGGTCTTCGCGCCGGAGCCGCAGGCCCACCTGCTCCAGCTGCTCGACGAGATGTACCGCGGCTACCAGGACAGCCGGATGGTGCTCGACGCGGACGGGCTGGTCCCGCGCGGCCGCGAGTCGGCGCTCGGCATGGCGCTCGTCGACGGCCAGCTCGTCGGTGCCATGAGACGCACCGTGGGCGCCCGGCTCCGCCTCGAGGTCCTGCCCTACCGGGAGCTGCGGCCGGGCGAGGTCGCCGCCCTGGAGGAGGCGGCCGCCCGTTACGGGCGGTACCTCGGGCTGGAGCACGAGCTCGTGCTGCGCGCGTGACCGACGACGTGGCAGGGCTCGAGGGCCCTCGCGGTAACCATTCACGCGCGTGTATAGTTATGCGGGTGACTGTGTCTGTAGCCGTTGCCGGAGCCAGTGGGTACGCCGGCGGGGAGGTCCTCCGGTTCCTCCTCGCCCACCCGGAGGTCGAGATCGGGGCCCTCACCGCCAACTCGAGCGCGGGGGACCCCGTCGGGAAGCACCAGCCCCACCTCCGCCCGCTCGCCGACCGGGTCCTGGAGCCCACCGACCCCGCCCGGCTCGCCGAGCACGACGTCGTCTTCCTCGCGCTGCCGCACGGCGCCTCGGGGGAGCTCACCGAGGCGCTCGCCGCGCTCGACGGCCCCACGCCGCTGCTCGTCGACTGCGGAGCCGACCACCGCCTCGAGAACGCCGCCGACTGGGAGCAGTTCTACGGCAGCGCCCACACCGGCGCGTGGCCCTACGGGCTGGCCGAGCTGCGCCACGTGGGGGAGACGGGGACGGCCGCCGCCCAGCGGGAGGTGCTCCGCAGCGCCCGGTCGGTCGCCGTGCCGGGGTGCAACGTCACCGCTGTCACGCTCGCGCTGCAGCCGGGGGTGAGCGCCGGCGTCGTCGACCCGACGGACGTCGTCGCCGTCCTCGCCAACGGCTACTCCGGCGCGGGCAAGTCGCTCAAGCCGCACCTGCTCGCCAGCGAGGGCCTCGGCTCCGCCGGCCCGTACGCCGTCGGCGGCACCCACCGGCACATCCCCGAGATCGAGCAGAACCTGCGCCGTGCCGGAGCGTCGCAGGTGCGGCTGTCCTTCACCCCGACGCTCGTCCCGATGGCCCGTGGCATCCTCGCGACCGTCACCGCCCCGCTCGCCCCGGGTGCCGGCCCGGCCGAGGTGCGCGAGGCATGGGCGGCGGCCTACGCCGAGGAGCCGTTCGTCCACCTCCTGCCCGAGGGGCAGTGGCCGACGACGGCGGCCACCCTCGGCTCCAACGCCGCCCACGTCCAGGTGACCGTCGACGAGCGTGCCGGGCGGGTCGTGGCGATCTGCGCCATCGACAACCTTGGCAAGGGCACCGCCGGCGCCGCGGTCCAGGCGATGAACCTCGCCCTCGGGCTGCCCGAGGGGCTCGGCCTCACCGCGGTGGGGGTTGCGCCGTGACCGGGGAGACCAGCCCCTCGCCCGGCGTGACCGCGCCCGCCGGGTTCCGGGCCTCCGGCATCGTCGCGGGCCTCAAGGCCTCCGGGAAGCCGGACCTCGCCGTCGTCGTCAACGACGGGCCGCTGCAGGTCGGCAGCGCCGTCTTCACCTCCAACCGCGTCGTCGGGGCACCGGTGCTGTGGTCGCGCCAGGTCGTCCGGGACGGCGTCGTCAGCGCCGTCGTCCTCAACTCCGGGGGCGCCAACGTCTTCACCGGCCCCGAGGGGTTCCAGGACTCGCACGCCACCGCGGAGAAGGTCGCGGAGGGGCTCGGGGTCTCCGCGGGCGACGTCGTCGTCTGCTCCACCGGCCTCATCGGCGTGCGGCTGGCGAGCGAGAAGCTCTTCGCCGGCATCGGCCCCGCGATCGAGGCCCTCTCCACCGCCGGCGGGCCCGACGCCGCCGCCGCGATCATGACGACGGACACGGTGCCCAAGACGGCGCACGTGACGGTGCGCGACGAGGCCGGCACGTGGACGGTCGGCGGCATGGCCAAGGGGGCGGGCATGCTCGCCCCGTCCCTCGCCACCATGCTCGCCGTCGTGACGACCGACGCGGTGGTCGACGCCGAGCAGGCCGACTCCGCCCTCCGGGCGGCGACCCGCACCACCTTCGACCGCATCGACTCCGACGGCGCGATGTCCACCTCGGACACGGTCACCCTCATGGCCTCCGGGGCCAGCGGCGCGACCCCCACCCCCGAGGCCTTCACGGCCGCGGTGCGCGAGGTGTGCGCCCGGCTCGCCCGCGCGCTCATCGCCGACGCCGAGGGCGCGAGCCACGACGTCGCCGTCCGGGTCGTCGGTGCGACGAGCGAGGACGCCGCGGTCGCCGTCGCGCGGGCCGTCACCCGGTCCAACCTCGTCAAGGCGGCCATCTTCGGCAACGACCCGAACTGGGGCCGGATCATCGCCCAGGTCGGCACCGTCCCCGAGGACGTCGCCCCCTTCGACCCGGCCCGGCTCGACGTGACGATCAACGGGGTCCAGGTGTGCCGGGCGAGCCGTCCCGCCGCCGACCCGACGACCGTCGACCTCGCCGCCCACCGCGAGGTGCACATCGAGATCGACCTCCACGCCGGGGACGCGGAGGCCACCGTGTGGACCAACGACCTCACCCACGACTACGTGCACGAGAACAGCGCCTACTCCACATGACCGACCTCCCCGACAACCTCCGCCCCGACCAGAAGGCCGAGGTCCTCATCCAGGCGCTGCCGTGGCTGCAGCGTTTCGCCGGTACCCGCGTCGTCATCAAGTACGGCGGACACGCCATGGTCGACGAGCGGCTCCAGCGCGCCTTCGCCGCGGACGTCCAGTTCCTCCACCAGGTGGGGATGCAGCCGATCGTCGTCCACGGCGGCGGTCCCCAGATCTCCGCGATGCTCGACCGGCTCGGCATCGTCTCGGAGTTCCGCGGCGGGCTGCGTGTCACCACCCCCGAGGCGATGAAGGTCGTCCGGATGGTGCTCACCGGCCAGGTGCAGCGCGACCTCGTCTCCCTCCTCAACGAGCAGACCGCGAACGCCGTCGGCATCTCCGGTGAGGACGGCGGCCTGTTGCGCGCCCGGCGCCGCACCGCCGTCGTCGACGGCGAGCCGGTCGACATCGGGCTCGTCGGTGACGTCGTCGAGGTCCACCCCGCCGCGATCGAGGACCTCCTGGCCGCCGGCCGCATCCCGGTCGTCTCGACCATCGCCCCGGACGTCACCGACCGGTCTCAGGTGCTCAACGTCAACGCGGACACCGCCGCCGCGGCCGTCGCGGTCGCGCTCGGCGCCCGCAAGCTCGTCGTCCTCACCGACGTCGAGGGCCTGTACCGCTCCTGGCCGGACCGGTCGTCCATCGTCCGCCGCATCACCGCCGGGGAGCTCAGCGTCATGCTGCCCGACCTCCAGTCCGGGATGGTCCCGAAGATGGAGGCCTGTCTGCGTGCCGTGCGCGGCGGGGTCCCCCAGGCACACATCATCGACGGGCGCCGGCCCCACTCGGTGCTCCTCGAGATCTTCACCGACGAGGGCGTGGGCACCCTCGTGCTGCCCGACCACACCCGACAGCTCCGCCAGGAGGCACCGTGACCGAGATCGTCCCCGAGTCGCCCCAGCCGGCCACCGTCTGGGCGGAGCGCTACGGCAACGCGCTGATGAACACCTTCGGTCCGCCGCAGCGCGTCCTCGTCCGCGGTGAGGGCCCCTGGGTGTGGGACGCCGACGGCGCGCGCTACCTCGACCTGCTCGCCGGCATCGCCGTCAACACGCTGGGCCACGCGCACCCCACCCTCGTCTCGGCCGTCTCGGCGCAGCTCGGGACGCTGGGGCACGTCTCGAACTTCTTCGCCACGCCCACCCAGGTGCACCTCGCCGAGCGGCTGCTCGAGATCGTCGAGCCGGACGGCGCCCCCGCCGGCTCACGGGTCTTCCTCGCCAACTCCGGCACCGAGGCGATGGAGGGGGCCTTCAAGCTCGCCCGCCGTCACGGCGGAGGCGCCCGGCCCCGCATCCTCGCGCTCGAGGGCGCCTTCCACGGCCGCACCATGGGCGCCCTCGCCCTCACCCACAAGGCCGCCTACCGCGACCCGTTCGCGCCGCTGCCCGGCGGGGTGGAGCACCTGCCCTTCGGTGACGTCGACGCCCTGGCCGCAGCGATGGGCGACGACGTCGCGGCCGTCGTCCTCGAGCCGCTCCAGGGCGAGGCCGGTGTCCGCCCCCTCCCACCGGGCTACCTCGCCGCGGCCCGCGAGCTCACCACCCGCCACGGCGCCCTGCTCATCCTCGACGAGGTGCAGACCGGCATGGGACGCACCGGACGGTGGATGGCCCACCACCACGAGCACATCGGCGGCGGGGTCGTGCCGGACATCGTCGTCCTCGCCAAGGGGCTCGCGGGCGGCATGCCGATCGGTGCCGTCGTCGCCCTTGGCGAGGGGCCTGCCACGCTGCTCGGCCCCGGTCAGCACGGCACGACCTTCGGTGGCAACCCCGTCGTCTCGGCCGCCGCCCTCGCGACCATGCACGTCGTCGAGCGAGACCACCTGCTCACCGCCGTCACCGAGCGGGGCCGCCAGCTGCGCGACGGGATCTCCGGCCTCGGGCACCCGCTCGTGGCCGGGGTGCGCGGCGAGGGGCTGCTGCTCGCCGTCATGCTCACCCGGCCGGTCGCCAAGGAGGTCGCCCAGGCGGCGCTCGAGGCCGGCTACATCGTCAACCCCGTCGCGCCCGACGCGGTCCGGCTGGCCCCGCCGTTCGTCCTCAGCGCGGAGCAGGCCGCCCAGTTCGTCGCCGACCTGCCCGCCGTGCTCGACACCGGAGGCACCGTATGACGGCCCACCTCCTGCGTGACGACGACCTCGGGGTCGACGCCCAGCGGGACGTCCTCGAGCTCGCCCTGGCGCTCAAGGCGGGCAGCACGACGCCGCGTGCGCTCGCGGGGCAGGCGGTGGCCGTCGTCTTCGACAAGGCCTCGACCCGGACCCGCGTCTCCTTCTCCGTCGGGATCCACGAGCTCGGCGGCTACCCCCTTGTCCTCGACTCCGCCGGCACCCAGGCCGGGCGGGGGGAGTCGGTGGAGGACACCGTGCGGGTGCTCGAGCGGAACGTCGCCGCCATCGTGTGGCGCACCTACAGCCAGGACGCGCTCCGCCGGGCCGCCGCCGTCAGCGCGGTCCCGGTCGTCAACGCGCTGACCGACGAGTTCCACCCGTGCCAGGTGCTCGCCGACCTCCAGACCATCGCCGAGCACCGGGGCGGGCTGGCCCCCGAGGGACCGGCACTTGCCGGGCGCTCGCTGGCCTACGTCGGCGACGGCGCCAACAACATGGCCCACTCCTACCTCCTCGGCGGCGCGACCGCCGGCCTCGACGTCCGGGTCGCCGCACCCGCGGACTACGCCCCGGACCCGGACGTCGTCGCCCGCGCCCGGGAGATCGCCGCGGACACCGGCGCCCGGGTGCTCGTCACCACCGACCCGCACGAGGCGGTCGACGGCGTCACCGCCGTCGCCACCGACACCTGGGTGTCGATGGGCCAGGAGGACGAGGCCGCGGAGCGGGCGGCGCCGTTCGTCCCCTACCGCGTCGACGAGGCCCTCATGGCCCGCGGCGACGACGCGATCTTCCTCCACTGCCTGCCCGTCTACCGCGGCATGGAGGCGACCGCCGACGTCGTCGACGGCCCCCGCTCGGTTATCTGGGACGAGGCGGAGAACCGCCGCCATGCCCAGAAGGCAGTCCTCCTCCACCTCGTCGAGGAGCGGCTGTGAGCATCCCGGTGACCCGGGCCGCGCGGCACGCGCTCATCGCCCGGCTGCTCAGCCGCCGGCGGATCTCCTCGCAGAGCGAGCTGTCCGCCGAGCTCGCCTCCCACGGGGTCCAGGTGACCCAGGCGACCCTCTCGCGCGACCTCGTCGAGCTGCGCGCGGGCAAGATCACCCTGCCCGACGGCAGCCAGGTGTACGCCCTGCCGCAGGAGGGGGCAGCCGGGGCGATGGCACCGCCGGTCGCCCCCGAGCAGGGGCACAGCGCGGCGCGCCTCGCCCGCTGGTGCGGCGAGCTGCTCGTCTCCGCCGACCGCTCCGGTGCCCTCGTCGTCCTGCGCACCCCCGCCGGCGCCGCCCAGCTGCTCGCCTCGGCCGTCGACACCGCGGTGCTGCCGGAGGTCATCGGCACCATCGCCGGGGACGACACCGTCCTCGTCATCACCCGCGACCCGGAGGCCGGCGCCGCGCTCACCGAGCGCCTGCTGGCGCTGGCCGCCCCGAGCACCAACGGCCGGCCCGCGCCGCGGCCGACCGACATCCCGCACGAACCAGTGAAAGAGACCAACGCATGACTGAGAGCACCGCCCCGTCCACCACCTCCACCACCGGCAAGGAGCGGGTCGTCCTGGCCTACTCCGGCGGACTGGACACGTCGGTCGCCATCGGCTGGATCGGTGAGCAGACCGGCGCGGAGGTCATCGCCGTCGCCGTCGACGTGGGCCAGGGAGGGGAGGACCTGGAGGTCATCCGCCAGCGTGCCCTCGACTGCGGCGCCGTCGAGGCCTACGTCGCCGACGCCCGCGACGAGTTCGCCGCGGAGTACTGCATGCCGGCCCTCCAGGCCAACGCCCTCTACCAGGACCGCTACCCGGTGATCTCGGCGCTCTCCCGCCCGGTCATCGTCAAGCACCTCGTCCGTGCCGCCCGCCAGTTCGGCGCGACCACGGTCGCCCACGGCTGCACCGGCAAGGGCAACGACCAGGTGCGGTTCGAGGTCGGGATCACCTCCCTGGCACCGGACCTCAAGTGCCTCGCCCCCGTCCGCGACCTCGCCCTCACCCGCGACGTCGCCATCGACTACGCCGAGCGCCACCAGCTGCCGATCGAGACGACGAAGAACAACCCGTTCTCCATCGACCAGAACGTCTGGGGCCGGGCCATCGAGACCGGCTTCCTCGAGGACATCTGGAACGCCCCCACCAAGGACGTCTACAGCTACACCGACGACCCGGCGTTCCCGCCCGTGC
Organism: Georgenia sp.; assembly: GCA_027322565.1. Lineage (GTDB taxonomy): Bacteria > Actinomycetota > Actinomycetes > Actinomycetales > Actinomycetaceae > Oceanitalea. The sequence goes on along the minus strand of DAHVRG010000207.1, from coordinate 1,678 downwards.
CCGACGAGGTCGTCATCACCTTCGAGAAGGGCGTCCCGGTCGCGCTCGACGGCGTCCCGGTGACCCCGCTCCAGGCGATCCAGGAGCTCAACCGCCGCGCCGGTGCGCAGGGCGTCGGGCGGATCGACATCGTCGAGGACCGGCTCGTGGGCATCAAGTCCCGCGAGGTCTACGAGGCCCCCGGAGCGATCGCGCTCATCACCGCCCACCAGGAGCTGGAGAACGTCACGGTCGAGCGCGAGCAGGCGCGCTTCAAGAAGACCGTCGACCAGCGCTGGACCGAGCTCGTCTACGACGGCCAGTGGTTCTCCCCGCTCAAGCGGTCGCTGGACGCCTTCATCGCCGACACGCAGCGCTACGTCTCGGGCGACATCCGCCTGCTCCTCCACGGCGGCCGCGCCGTCGTCACCGGCCGCCGCAGCGACGTGAGCCTCTACGACTTCAACCTCGCGACGTACGACTCCGGCGACACCTTCGACCAGTCCAACGCCAAGGGGTTCATCGAGATCTACGGCATGACGGCCAAGCTCGCGGCGGCCCGGGACGCCGCCTTCGGCAACGCCGTCGACGTCGGGCAGGGGAGCCTCGAGGCGGCCGACCATGGGTGAGGCGCCGCTGAGCCTGTGGGGCGGGCGCTTCAGCGGCGGCCCGGCCGACGCGCTCACCGAGCTCTCCCGCTCGACGCACTTCGACTGGCGGCTGGCCCGGCACGACATCGCCGGCTCCCGGGCACACGCCCGGGCGCTGGCCGTTGCCGGTCTGCTGGACGACGCCGAGCTCGGCGGGATGCTCGCGGCCCTCGACCGGCTGGAGGCCGACGTCGTCTCCGGCGCCTTCGCTCCCGCGCCCGACGACGAGGACGTCCACACCGCCCTCGAGCGGGGCCTCATCGAACGGGCCGGCCCGGCGCTCGGCGGCAGGCTGCGCGCGGGCCGGTCCCGCAACGACCAGATCGCCACCCTCGTGCGGGCCTACCTGCGCGAGCAGGCCCGGCTCCTCGCCGGCGGGGTGCTCGACGTCGTCGCCGCCCTCGTCGACCAGGCAGGCGCCCACCCGGGCGCGGTCATGCCCGGGCGCACCCACCTCCAGCACGCCCAGCCCGTGCTCCTCGCGCACCACCTGCTCGCCCATGCGTGGCCGCTGCTGCGCGACGTCGAGCGGTGGGTGGACTGGGACCGGCGGGCCGCCGTCTCGCCCTACGGGTCGGGGGCGCTGGCCGGCTCCTCCCTCGGGCTGGACCCGCGTGCCGTCGCCGCGGACCTCGGTTTCACCGACTCCGTGGAGAACTCCATCGACGGGACCGCCGCCCGCGACGTCGTCGCCGAGTTCGCCTTCGTCGTGGCCATGGTCGGGGTGGACCTCTCGCGGATCAGCGAGGAGGTCATCGTCTGGGCGACCCGGGAGTTCGGCTTCGTCCGGCTCGACGACGCCTACTCCACCGGCTCCTCGATCATGCCGCAGAAGAAGAACCCGGACGTCGCCGAGCTCGCCCGCGGCAAGGCCGGCCGCCTCATCGGCGACCTCACCGGCCTGCTCGCGACGCTCAAGGGGCTGCCGCTCGCCTACAACCGCGACCTGCAGGAGGACAAGGAGCCCGTCTTCGACGGTGTGGACACCCTGTCCGTGCTCCTGCCCGCGGTCTCCGGCATGGTGGCGACGCTGACCTTCGACACGGAGC
>DAHVRG010000216.1 GCA_027322565.1 Georgenia sp. | reverse complement strand
GTCGCCGCGGTCGGCGTCGTCCCGGCCCTCCTCGTCCCGCGGACGACGACCGTCCTCGCCTGGACGGCCCTCCTCGTCCTCGGGGTCGCCGCCGACCTCCTGCTCGCGGCCTCCCCGCGAGCGCTGCGGCCCGAGCGCCAGGTGCCCCACTCGGTGCGGCTGGGCGAGCCGACGACGTCCACGCTGACCGTGACGAACACCGGCCGCCGGACGGCGCGGCTGCTCGTGCGCGACGCCTGGGTCCCCTCGGCGGGTGCGGAGCACAACCGGCACCGGGTCACCGTGCCGGGCGGTGAGGCACGACGCGTCCGCACCACGCTGCGCCCCACGCGCCGCGGCGACCGCGAGGCGGACCTCGTCACGCTGCGCTGCCATGGCCCGCTCGGGCTGGCCGCGCGCCAGCGGTCGCTGCCCGCGCCGGCACGCCTCCGAGTGCTGCCCGCCTTCACCTCCCGCCGTCACCTGCCCTCGCGGCTCGCGCGGCTGCGCGAGATGGACGGCCGTGCCGCGGTCCAGGTGCGCGGTGAGGGCACGGAGTTCGACTCGCTGCGCGAGTACGTCATCGGCGACGACGTGCGCGCGATCGACTGGCGCGCCACCGCCCGCGGCGGCGACGTCGTCGTGCGCACGTGGCGTCCCGAACGGGACCGGCGGGTGTTCATCGTCGTCGACTCCTCCCGGCTCTCCGCGGCGCGGCTCGGGGACTCCCCGCGGCTCGAGGCGCAGATCGAGGCGGCGCTGCTGCTCGCGGCGCTGGCCTCCCGGGCGGGGGACCGGGTCGACGTCGTCGCCGTCGACTCCACGGTCCGGGCGCGGGTCTCCGGGGTCCAGGGCCCGCGGCTCATGTCGACGCTCGCCGAGGGGCTGTCCCAGGTCGAGGCCTCGTTCGTGCAGGCGAGCTGGCCCACGGTGACCCAGGTGGTGCGGGACTCCCTCTCCCAGCGTGCCCTCGTCGTGCTGCTCACCGCGCTGGACACGGCGGCGGTGATGTCCGACCTGCTGCCCGTCGTCGGTGCGCTGACCCGCGACCACCAGGTGGTGCTCGCCTCGGCCGCCGACCCCGAGGCGGAGGAGATCCGCACCCGCCGGACGACGAGCGAGGACATCTTCGACGCAGCGGCCGCCGAGCGTGCGGCCCTCGAGCGCGCCGCGGCCGCGATGCGGCTGCGGCGGCACGGCGTGGAGGTGGTCGAGGCGCCGCCGGACGACCTGCCGCCGGCTCTTGCAGACACCTACCTGGCGCTCAAGGCGGCCGGGCGGCTCTGAGCCGCGCCCGTGCGACACCCGTGGGTCGCCCTTCTCGGTCATGTTCCGCCCCCGCCGGCAGGCGAGGCGGAGCCGAAGGGCCGACCCATCCGCGCGGTGCCCGGCTCGGCACGCGGCCGGCCGCCACCGGACGTACCCTGGCGGGAGGCGGCCGGGACCCCCCGGTCCTCCCGCCCGCTGACTACCGAGGTGTACGCATGGAACGCAGGCTCGTCATCACCGCTGACGACCTGGGCGTGGACGCCGCGACCAACGAGGCGATCGTCGAGCTCATGCGGGACGGCCTCGTCTCGGCGACCACGCTCATCCCGGTCGCCCCGGCCGCGGGCGACGCCGTCGACCGCCTCAAGGCGGCCGGGCTCGGCGCACCCCGCCTCCACTTCGCGCTGTCGAGCGGCCGGGAGTGGGAGTGGGCCGGCTGGCGGCCGCTCGGCACCGACGTCGTCTCCCTCACCGACGAGGACGGCACCCTGCCCGTCTCGCCCGCGGGGGTGGAGCACCGGGTCGACGCCGCCGACGTCGCGCGCGAGCTGCACGCCCAGCTCGACTGGATGGCCCGGCTCGGGCTGCGGCCGACGGGGCTCGACTCGCACGCGGGCACCCTCTACGGGTTCCAGGGGCGCTCCCTCGCGGACCTCGCCGTCGACTTCTGCGCCGCCCACGACCTCGCGTTCCGTCTGCCGCGCAAGCTGCTCACCGTGCTCCAGCTCACCGTCCGCGGCCTGCGCGGCGCCCACCGCCGCGCGGTCGGGCTCGCCGACGAACGCGGGGTGGCGCTTCCCGAGACGCTCATCAGCGCCTGGCTGCCCGGCCGGATGGTGCTCACCTACGCCCAGCTGCGGGCGGAGGTCATCGGCCAGCTCCGTGGCTTGCCGCCGGGGACCTCCGAGCTCATGGTCCATCCCGCACCGCGCGCTGCCGCCACGCGGATGCTGCCGAGCGACGGCCGCAAGCGGATGTGGGAGCTGCGGCTGCTGCGCGACCCGGTCCTCCACCGGGAGCTGCACCGCGAGCGGATCTCCATCGTCCCCGCCTGGTGACTACCCGGCCTGCGCCGCTGCGTACCCGGCGAGGTCCTCCTCGAGGTCACCGGTCTCCCCCGCCCGCGCGGCGCGGCGTCCGAGCACGAGCGTGTAGGCCCAGTAGGCGGCCAGGACGAGCGCGCCGATCGTGATCTTCGCCCACGTCGGCAGCGCCGACGGCGTGACGAACCCCTCGACGAGCCCGGAGACGGCGAGCACGAGGACGAGCCCCAGAGCCACGACGAACAGCGAACGCCCCTCCTCGCCGAGTGCACGCGAGCGGGTGCGCGGGCCGGGTGAGACCCACGCCCAGAAGAGCTTGAGCCCGGCCCCGGCCGCGATGAAGATCGCCGTGAGCTCCATGAGGCCGTGCGGGAGGATGAGCCCGAAGAACACCTCGAGGTGCCCGTGGGCCGCCATGATCCCGCCGGCGGAGCCGACGCCGACCGCGTTCGCCACGAGCACGTACACCGGGAAGGCCCCGGTGATCCCCAGGGCGATGCACTGCGCCGCGATCCACGCGTTGTTCGTCCACACCTGCCCGGCGAAGTCCCCGGCGGGGTAGTTGGAGTAGTACGCGGCGAAGGCCTCCTCGGCGTACTCCTCGAGCTCGGACGGCGTGCCCAGCGACGCGAGCGCCGCGGGCGTCGTCGCGACCCACCAGCCGCTGACGGTGGCGAGGGCGACGAAGGCGACACCGACCCACACCGTCCACCACCGCACCCGGTAGAACGCGGCGGGGAGGGAGACGAGGAAGAAGCGGGAGACGTCGGACAGCTTCGCCTCGTGGGTGCCGGCGATCCGGCCGCGGGCGGTGGCGAGCAGGTCGGAGAGCTCGGTGACGAGCAGCGGGTCCGGGGCCTTCGTGCGCAGCGCAGAAAGGTGGCCGGCCGTCGCCTGGTAGAGGGTGACGAGCTCGTCGGCCTCCGGGCCGGTGAGCCGGCCGCGGGAGGACAGCGCGCGCAGCCGGTCCCACTCGGGCCGGTGCACGGCGGCAAAGGCGTCGATGTCCACGCGGGTACCCTGCCACACATGACGACGCACGCGGCGCACACCCCGGGCCGTGCGCTCCGGGCGGCCAACCTGGCCGACGACCTCATCATCACCGGCGAGGCCGTGGCCCTCGAGGTCCGCCCCGCCGCGTTCATGCTGCGCGTGGTCGGCGGGCTCATCGATGCCGCGTGCTACGGCATCGTCCTCTTCACTCTCGCCGTGGGCGTGCTCGGCCGGCTCGACTACCTCAACGAGGCACGCGCGGCGACGGTGACGATCGTGACGATCGCCTGCGTCGTCGTCGTCGCCCCGACGCTGGTGGAGACCCTCACCCGGGGACGCTCGCTCGGGAAGGCTGCCACCGGCATCCGGATCGTGCGCGACGACGGCGGACCGATCCGCTTCCGCCACGCGTTCATCCGGTCGCTGACCGGGCTCGGGGAGCTGTGGTTCACCGCCGGCTCGATCGCCGTCATGACGGCGCTCCTCAACGGCCGCGGGAAGCGGCTCGGTGACCTGCTCGCCGGCACCTACGCCGTGCGCACCCGCGGTGCGGACCGCAAGCCGCCGCCGCTGCTCATGCCGCCCGAGCTCGAGCAGTGGGCACGGACCGCGGACATCCGCGCGATGCCCGACGGCCTGGCGCTGGCCGCGCGGCGCTTCCTCGACCGCACCGGCACCCTCGACCCGGCGTCCCGGGACCAGCTGGGCCGTCAGCTCGCCGCGCGGGTGGAGCCGCTCGTCTCCCCACCACCGCCCTGGGGCACGCACCCGGAGCGGTTCCTCGCGGCCGTCCTCGTCGCTCGCCGGGACCGGGAGTACGCCGTCGGGATCCGCGCCCGCGAGCGGCTCGCCGAGACGGCGGCCGAGCTGCGCCGCCTCCCGTTCCAGATGGGGTAGGTTCGCGGCCTGGTGCGTCCCGGGCCGTCCCGGGCGTCGTACCGTCGTCTGGGCAGGACCGGGAGGACGTACATGTGGCGGAGGACGACGGGGCGGTGGCGGCGGGCGATGTCCGCACTCGCGCTCGTCGAGGCCCGCAGCGCGGCGCTGCCGTCGACGGTGCAGTGGCGCCGGTTCGAGACGTCCGGCGCGGCCGCCTGGAAGGTGCCGCCCCACCCCCTCCTGCCCCGAGACGTCGTCCCGGCCGTCCCTGACGAGGAGTCCGCGGCAGTCACCGCGCCGGTGAGCGCCGACGCCGTGCTCCTCGGCAAGTTCGACCGCGGGCGCCAGGTGCGGCTCCGCGCCTTCTACGCCGACCGCGGCCTCAGCCTGCGGCTCCAGGCCGGTTCTCGCCGGCCCGGGAGGCCGCACGGGGTGAGCCGCAGCGTCCGGGCGGCCCAGATCGTCGGCGCGCACCGACCGGGCCTGCTGCCCGCCATGGTCGACCATGGCGCGCTCTTCCGGGGCCGCACCGCCTACCTCGTGGAGGAGACCGTCCACGGACGTGCGTCGGTGAACCGGGAGGAGGTCTCCCGGGCAATGGCGGTCGTGGCGCGCGAGCTCGCCGAGGTGCAGCGGGCGGTGGGCGTCTCCCCTGCACGGCTGTCGCAGGTCGTGCCCGCGGCGTTCGAGGAACGCTGGCGACGCGTCGTCTCCGACGGGCACGTCTCGCCGCGGCTGGCCGCCAGGGTCGACCGGATCGTCGAGCGCGACGACCTACTCGAGGTGAGCTTCACCCACGGTGACCTCGTCACCTCCAACGTGCTGTGGGTGGACGGCCGCGTCGTCCTCATCGACTGGGAGTACGCCGACTTCCGTCCCATCGCCTTCGACCTGGCGAAGATCCACGTCAACGCCGGGCCTCCGGGGCCCGCGCTCGCGGTGCTCGACGACGCCCTCGACGGCCTCGTCGGCCGCACCCCGGGCCACTACTCGCTGCTCGAGCAGCTCGCGCTCGCGCACGTCGTCGTCCTCTCCCGGCTCGAGGCGCGGATGGAACGGGCGAAGGAGGCACAGCGCCTCGAGCCGCTCCGCCGGCAGACCTACAAGCGGGTGCGCTCCATGCACGCCCTCCTCACCCTCGAGTAGGGCTCCCGGCTACTCCGTCACCGCGAACACCCCGTGCGCCCCGCGCTCGGCGTCGACCATCGCGTGGGAGACGAACGGGTAGGTGCCCGCCTCGGGGAACTCGAGCTCGACGAAGCCTCCCTGGGCCGCGACGAGCGGCAGCACCTGGCTGCCGCCGGTCCCGTCACCGATCTCCTCAGGCCCGCCGAGACGGTAGGCGCCCTCGTCGTAGACGGTGTCGAACTGGCCGCCGACGACGTGGAACGCCGACCCACGGTTCGGCCCGGCCGCCAGCACCCACACCCGGACCCGCTCACCGACGCGGGCGGCCAGCGGCTCGTGGTCGTACTGGTTGGGGTAGCCGTTGAAGACGACGAGGTCGGGCTGCTCGGCGGCGATGGCCGCGGCGTCAGCGGTCTCCCCCGGCTCGCCGAGGTAGACCTCGGACTGGACGAGGACGTACTCCCGGTCCACCGGCTCGAGGTCCGGCGGGTCGATGACGACGGCGCCGAACATGCCCTGGGCGATGTGCATCGACATCGGCATCGTCGAGCAGTGGTACATCCAGATGCCGGCACGCTCGGCGGTGAAGCGGTACACGAGCGACTCCCCGGGGGCGATGGTGCGCATCGGCCCGTCCGGCGCGAGAGCGCCGGCGTGGAGGTCGACGGAGTGGCCGATGGTGCCGTCGTTGACGAGCGTGATCTCGAAGACGTCGCCGACCTTGCCGCGCAGAGTAGGCCCCGGGGCGGTGCCGTTGAACGTCCAGCGTTCCTGCTCGACGCCGGGCGCCACCTCGGCGGTGACCTCGGTGACGGTGAGCGTGAGCTCGTGCACGTCGGCCTCGGGGGCGGGCGGCAGCTCGGCCGGGTGGGCGGTGAAGCCGGGGCCGGGTTCGGCCAGGAGGTCCAGGCCGTCGCGCGCCGACGGTTCGGTGCCGGGGTGGCCCATGTGCCCCGACGACGGCACCTCGGAGGCCGCCATCACGTCGCCGGCGGCACCGACCGCGACGACGTCGAGCGTCATCCCCATCTGCCGGTGCCCGGCCACCGAGCACCACCCCTCGACGTCGCGGCCGACGACGCCGAGGTCGATCTCGGCGCTCTCGCCGGCGGATAGCCGACCGGAGCGGGCGCCGTTGTCGAGGACGAGGTCGTGGACGTCGTCGTCGGTGTTGACCAGCTCGACGACGAGCCGGTCTCCCACCGGCACCTCGATCACGTCGGGCACGAAGCGCATGTCCCGGGCCTCGACCCGCACGGTGGTGGTCCGCCCGGTCGCGGCGACCCCGTCATCGGCGTCCGCTCCGGCCAGGCCGGCGGCGGCCGGGTCACCCGCGACGCCGAGGACGACGGCGAACGCCACCGCGCCCACCCCGTGGAGCACGCCGAGCCGGCGCGGCACGGGCGGCGGACCCGTGCGGAGCTTCGCGGCGATCACCGCGCCCGAGCCCTCCCGCTCGAGACGGCGGCGCACCCACAGCGCGCGCCCGAGCAGGACGAGGAAGGCCGACAGCCCGGCCAGCCCGAGCAGCGAGGTCGTCACCCGCACAAGGCTGGGCAGCGGGAGCAGGAAGAGGGCGAGGCAGAGGTTGACGATGACGACGCGCGCTCCGGCCGCGCGGTTCATCTCCTCGTCCACCCGGCGCACCACCCGTGGGCCGCCGCCGAGCATGACCGGGGCGAGGTAGCTCAGAGAGCCGAGGAGCACCTGGCCGGCGAACCCGGCGGCGTACGGCGCGGCGAGCACGCCGAGCGAGTCGCGCAGCGCCGCCCAGTCCGACGCCGTCGCGGCGAGCACCGCAAGGACCACGAGGCTGACGACCAGCCAGGCCACAGCGGCGACGGCGCTGAACGTGCCGTAGCTGCGGGGCGGCTTGGTCCGCGCGACCGTGACCATCGGCCGCACGACGAGCACGACGCCGGTGAGGTAGCCGGCGACGGCGAGCACCACCAGCCGCGGCTGGTCGAGTGCGACGGCGACCCACACCACGGCGACGCCACCGAGCAGGACGAACATCGCGCGACGGGCCGCGAGCGGCGCGCCGGGCACCATCTTCGTCCGGAGCATCGTCGGCCACAGCACGACGAGTGTGCCGAGCACGGTGAGGCCCACCCAGCCGAGGAGCATCGTCGTCGTGTGCGCGGTGTAGAGGCGGCCCTCGAGCTGCGCGGACGGTGTGGTGCGGGCGAGCAGGACGCCGAACCACACGCCGACCGCCAGGCACAGCCCCGCGCACACGTAGAAGAGGGACAGCGCCCCGAAGCGAGCCATGAGCGCGCCGCGACGCTGGAGCAGGATGACGCAGACGTGCGTCACCGCGACGAGCGTGACGCCGATCCCGCCGGCGACGACGAGCGGCCAGCGGCCGGTGACCACCCCGACGATGACGAGGACGGCGGAGACGGTGTGCACCCCGAGCCGCAGGAGCATGAGGCCCTGCCCGCCGGGCGCGGGCCGGCCCAGCAGCGTGTCGGCGAAGTGGGCGGACCAGATGAGGATCGCCGTCGTCACGGCGCCGAGCAGCATGAGGTGGACCAGGAGGTAGCTCGCCTCGGGCACCCACCGGTGCGCGACCGCGACGACGAAGGCCGCGAGGAACCACGCGACGACGAGGGCGTTGACGCGCACGTGCCACGGCCGGCGCGCCATCGGCGGGCGGGTGGCGGGACGGGCGAGGCGGCTCATCGGTCGACTCCCTCCGGCACGCCCGTGCCCGCCCGCGACCGAGCGCTCACTTCCCGGCACCTTGCCCCTCCCCCTGTCCCCCCTGTCACCCTCCCTGTCACCGAGAGCTCACTTCCCGACACCGACCCCCACTCCGCAGCCGCCGAGAGCTCAGTTCCTGACGTCCGGCGCCCGGGCGCGGCGCAACCTCGGTCGGGGCTCCCGGCGCCGTCGTCCGGGCCGCGAGCGCCGACCAGGCGGCGGTGCCGATGAAGAGCAGGAGCGCGACGATGTTCCCGGCGCCTCCCACCTGCACCGCCCACTCCAGGTCGCGCGCGTCTCCGACGACGAGCCGGAAGGCCAGCGTCACGTGCAGGAGCACGGCCGGGACGACGAAGGCGGGGTGGTACGGCAGCGGACGGCGGAGCACGGCCGGCATGATGACCGGCGCGTGCGCCATGACCATCGAGATGACGAAGCCGAGGAACAGGGCGTGGGCGGCGGCGTCGTAGGCCCGCCCCTCCACCTGGCCGCCGGACAGCCAGACCACACCGGCCACGCCGAGCCAGAGGTAGCCGGCGAGGAGGCAGCCCGCGATGAAACTGGGCAGTCCGCCGGCACGGACCGTCCGCCGGGCGACGTCCTTGACGCCGAGCCACCCGGCGGCGGCGACCTGCGCAAGGCCGAGCAGCGCGAAGCCCGCCTCCGGCGCCAGCAGCGAGGTGACCGCCCCGGCGACGACCATGACGGCGACGGCCTGGGCCGCGTAGGCGTCGCGCGGACGGAGCATCCCGATCCGGGCGAGCTCGAGGCGTTCCCCGAGGATGGTCAGGACGAGGTAGCCGACGAGCCACGCCATCAGCGCAGGCACGGCCACCTCGGCGAGCCACAGGGTCGCTGCCGCCACGGCCATGAGGGAGCCGAGCACTTGGACGGCGACCGCGGCGCTCGGCCGGCGGGCGTGGAGCGAGCGGTAGACGAGCAGTCCCGCGACATGTCCCGCGAGGATGAGGCCGCCCCCGGCGGTGAACGGCTCCGCCACGACCGTGGCGAGCACCCCCAGCCCGACGAGCGCGGGGGCGACGTATCCCCAGCCGCGCCCGAGGGCGACGGACCGCTCCAGGCTGACCACCGTTCCGATGAATCCGAGGACCATGAGTGGCCCGTGCACATCCGCGAGCCGGTTGCCGACGACGACGTGCGGCAGCCCGAGCAGTGCCAGCGCGGCGTCCAGACCGGCGAGCATGCCGACCCCGCCGAGGAGGAGGAAGGGGAGGCGGAAGGAGGTCCGGGTCAGCGGCCCGCGCGCGCGAAGGTCGGAGTGCTGCTCACTCATGGCCGGCCGCCGGTGGTGCGATACGCAGGAGGCAGGCGCCGGGCTCGGCAAACGCCTCAAGACTCACCCGGTCCGGGGACACACCCTCGTGCCCGAGGATCTCCTGGGCCATGCCGAGGTGGCTGGTGCACACGACCTCCGGGTGCCGGCGTGCCAGGGCGAGGACGGGGCAGCGTCGCAACCGCTGGGTGTAGCCGCCGTCCGGGTCCTGCGTCGTGCGACAGTCGAAGCCGGCGCGGTCGAGCATCTCGCCGAGCCGCGTCACCGAGTCCGCCAGCCGCTCAGGGCTCGTGGTGTCGGGAAGTGAGCTGTCGCCGGGAAGTGAGCTGTCGGCGGGAAGTGGGCCGTCGGCGAAG
>DAHVRG010000019.1 GCA_027322565.1 Georgenia sp. | reverse complement strand
CAGCGCGGTCTCCGCGGAGTCGGGCAGCGGCGGTAGCGGACGCACGTGCGAGTCGTCGTGGGTGACGGCACCGTGCTCGAGCCAGCGGGCCAGCTGCTCGGTGAACCACGCGTCGCTCCCGTCCACGTTCCAGAGCGTGGAGTACGGCTTGCCCATCTTCGTCAGGCCGCCGTTGAGCCCGAGCAGCCCGACGAGCCCCGGCCAGTCCGGGAGGAAGTTCGCCACGGTGAGGATCGGGCCCTCGTGGGTGCGCAGCCCGGGCAGGACGTGGTGGGAGTACTGCCAGTTCCCGATGGCGACGACGAGCGGCACGTCGCGGGGGATGCGCGCGAAGACCTCCAGCCCCATCCGCTGGCTGCTGATGAACCCGTGCCCGGTGGCCGGGTCGACGTCGTGCGCCCGCACCACCCGGTGCCCGCGGGCCTCGATCGCCCGGGTGAGCATCGCCTCCAGCTCCTGCTGCACCGGCCAGCTCGCGGTGTTGGCCGACTCGCGCAGGTCGCCGGAGGAGACGAGGTAGACGGTGCCCGGCTCGGCAGCGGGCGGGCGGGAGATCTCGGGCATGGCGTACGTCGTCATCATGAGCTCCTCGGTACCGGGCCGGGCGCCCGGGTGGTCGGCAAGGGGGTGGTTCTCGACCCGCGGGAGGATCGCTGCCGGCGGGCCGGGCGCGCGCCGTCGTCCTCGAGGCGGCGGGCACCTGCGCCCGCGGTCGGTCGCGCCATGGCGCGAGCGTCTCAGAAATCGATTACACAGTCAAGCCGTCGTCAGGGCCGTCCGTGCGCACAGGTCCGGGCACGCCCGGCCGCTACGGGTCGAGCACGTGGACGCCGGGGGCCGACTTCGGGCCCCGTAGCCGCGCGAGGAGCAGCTCGGCGGCCCGCACACCCATCTCGCGCGTCCCGAGCGGCACCTGGGCGAGCCGGCTGACGTCCGACGTCGCGAAGGGCAGGTCACCGACGACACCGACGTCGACGGCCGGTCCCTCCCACCCCGCCAGGGTCTGGAGCACCCCGACCCCGACGAGGTTGTTCGCCGCCAGCACCGCGTCGGGGAGCACCTCGCCGGCGAGCAGCTCGGACATCGCCGCCCGACCGCCGTCGACACGGAAGTTCGCGTGCACGAGCGGTCCCGCGGGCAGGCCGCGCTCCGCGAGCACCGCCCGCCAGCCCTCGGCCCGGTCCACCGCCGTCGTCGTCGACAGCGGCCCGGTGATGCAGGCGATGACCCGGTGCCCCCGCGCCACGAGCGCCTCGGCGCCCCGCCGACCCAGCGCCACGTTGTCGAAGACCACCTGGTCGACGTCGTCCGGGACCCGGCGGTCGATGACGACGACGGCCCGTCCGCGGTCGGTCAGCCCGGTGAGGGCGGGCTGGGGGCCGGCCGGTGCGAGGACGACCCCGGCCATGTTCTCGTGCTCGGCGACGGCCAGGTACCGCCGCTCCTTGGCGGCGTCGTCATCGCTGTTGCACAGGACGACGGACAGCCCCGCCTCCTGGGCCACGTCCTCGACACCGCGGGCGACGGCGGTGAAGAACGGGTTCTCGACGTCCGGGATGACGAGGGCGATGACGTCGCTGTGCCGGCGCCGCAGCGAGCGTGCGGTGCGGTTGGGGATGTAGTCGAGCTCCTCGATGGCGCGTCGGACCGCCTCGTCGAGGTCCGGCCGCACCCGCGTCCCGTTCAACACGCGCGACACCGTCGCGGTGGACACCCCGGCCCGCGCCGCGACGTCGACGATCTTGACCATCTCAACCTCCGGAACAGCAGAGCAGCGCTCTCAGTCTGACCGACGCGGCGCGCGGGGACCGGCATTTCGCAGGTGGGCGGGTAATCGGTTTCACGGGCTCACGGCCCCAGGGCGCACCAAGGCCGACCGCGCCGTGGGTAGGTCGACCCATCCCGGCCGGTCCGGAAGATGGGGGATTTGCCCGACGCGGAGGCACCCCACCCGCTCCTAGCGTCATGCCATGGACACCACACGGATCGAGGCCGTCGTCATCGGCGCCGGACAGGCGGGGCTGGCGACCGGCTACCACCTGCGGCGCCGGGGCCGCGCCTTCGTCGTCCTCGACGCCGCATCCCGGGTCGGGGACCAGTGGCGCCACCAGTGGGACACGCTCGCGCTGTACTCCCCGGCCCAGTACGACAGCCTCCCGGGACTCCCCTTCCCGGCACGGAGGTGGACCTTCCCGGGCAAGGACGACGTCGCAGACTACCTCGGGGCCTACGCCAGGCACTTCGAGCTCCCGGTCATCACCGACACCCGGGTGCGGCAGGTCCGGCGCGCCGGAGGCCACTACGTCGTCACCACCGACCGCGGGACCTGGACCTGCGACAACGTCGTCGTCGCCACGGGGACCTTCGGCCGCACCCCGTACGTCCCGGCGGTCGCCGCACGGCTCGACCCCGCCATCCTCCAGCTGCACTCGAGCCAGTACCGTCGGCCCGGACAGCTGCACGACGGCCCGGTGCTCGTCGTCGGGGCGAGCCACTCCGGGACGGACATCGCCTACGAGGTCGCGGCGACCCGCCCGACGATCCTTGCCGGCCGCGACTGCGGCCAGGTCCCGCCGCGGCTGGACTCCCGCGCGATGCACATCCTCTTCCCCGTGCTGCTGCGCGCGTGGCGCCACGTCCTCACCCGCCGTACCCCGATGGGACGGCGCATGCTGCCCCACGTACGCGGGCACGGCGGTCCTGCCCTCCGCGTCAAGCGGGCGGACCTGGCCGCCCGCGACGTCGAGCGGGTCACCTCACGCGTCGAGGAGGCCCGCGACGGTCTGCCCGTGGTCGACGGGACGCCTCGACAGGTCGCCAGCGTCGTGTGGGCCACGGGGTTCCGGCAGGTCTTCGACTGGGTCGACCTGCCGGTCTTCGGCCCGGACGGCTACCCCAGCGAGCTGCGCGGCATCGTCCCCGAAGCACCCGGGCTCTACTTCTGCGGGCTGGCGTTCCAGCACGGGTTCAGCTCGATGCTCATCGCCGGCGCAGGACGGGACGCGGCGTACGTCGCCCGGCGGATCGCCGCCCGGCAGCACCCGACTGAGCGGCTGCCGGTCGGCGTCTGAGGCGTAGACTCGGGCGACGGAGGTCGCGTCATGGGCGTCGTCGAGCTCGAGCAGGCCCGCGCCGCCTTCGACCGCGGTGAGTGGGACGTCGCGTTCGAGGGCTGGTCGACGGCGGACGCCGACGCGCTCTCGACCGACGACCTCGAGGACCTCGCCACCACGGCCGAGCTCCTCGGGCGCCACGACGACGCGGTCCGCGCACTCCACCGCGCCTTCCGCCGCCGGCTCGAGCACGACGAGCGGGCGCGGGCGGTGACGTGCGCCTTCCGGCTGGCGATGGTCTCCGCCGCGCACGCGGAGCCCGCCCTCTTCGCCGGGTGGACGGCGCGAGCCGAGGAGCTCGCCACCGCGCTCGACGAGGACGGTCCCGAGCCGGGCTGGGTCGCCCTCCTCCGGATGTTCCGTGCGCTGGACGCGGGTTCCTTCCCCGACGCCGCCGCGGGCGCCGAGCAGGTCTGCACGGTCGGCCGGCGCCACCACGACGCCGACCTCCTCGCCATCGGGATGTGCTCCCGGGGGCGGCTGGCACTGTACGCGGGCCGGGTCACCGAGGGGCTGGCGCTGCTCGACGACGCCATGGTCCGGGTGGTCACGGGCGAGCTCTCACCGGTCATCGCCGGCCACGTCTACTGCACGGCGATCGAGGGCTGTCAGGAGATCAGCGACTTCACCCGGGTGGCCGAGTGGACCGTCGCCCTCGAGCGCTGGTGCACGGAGCAGCCCGGCCTGCTCGCCTTCACCGGCCAGTGCGCCGTGCACCGCGGTCAGCTCCTCCGGATCCGAGGCGACTGGGCGGCGGCCCTCACCGAGCTCGACCGGGCTGCCGCGCGCTACCGGCAGATCGGCTCACCGGACGCCGCCGGACTGGCGGCCTACGAGGCGGGCGACATCCACCGGCTGCGCGGTGACCGGGCGGAGGCCGACACCGCCTACCAGGTCGCCGCCGACCACGGGTACGACCCGCAGCCCGGCCTGGCCCTCCTCTGGCTGGCGCAGGGGCGGGCCGACGCCGCGCGCCGCGCCCTCGACCGGCTGCTGGCCGAGAGCGGTGGCCCCGTCCAGCGGCTGCGCCTGCTCCCGGCACACGTCGAGGTACTCGTCGCCGCCGGGGACGTCGAGCGTGCCCGGCACGCCGCCACCGAGCTCGGGGAGCTGACGTCGCTGTTCGGGAGCGTGTCGCTCGCGGCGACGTCCGCGTCCGTGTCCGGTGCCGTCAAGCTCGGAGCGGGTGACGCCCTCGGCGCCCTGCCCTACCTGCACCGGGCGCAGCAGCTGTGGACGCGGGCCGGCTCGCCCTACGAACGCGCCCGGGCCCAGCTGCTCACCGGGCGCGCGCTGATGAGCGTGGGCGACGCGGAGTCCGCCCGGCGGGAGCTCGAGGCGGCGCGGACGGCCTTCCGTCGGCTCGGAGCCAGGCCGGCGGCGACCGAGGCCGCCCGGCTCCTCGCCCCTCCGGCGCTGCCCGACGGTCTCACCCCGCGCGAGGTCGAGGTGCTCCGGCTCGTCGCGGCCGGCCACAGCAACGCCCAGGTCGCGGCCGCCCTCGTCCTCAGCGAGAAGACCGTCGCACGCCACCTGTCCAACATCTTCGTCAAGCTCGACGTCGGCTCCCGCACGGCCGCGACGGCGTACGCGTTCGCCCACGGGCTGGCATGACGGCGAGAAGGCCGCTCCCCTCGAGCTCCACCGGCTGGCATGCTCGGGACCGCCCATGCACCCGACAGGACCACGGAGCCGACGATGGACCACGTGACATCACGGGACGGGACCCGGATCGCCTACGAGCGGGCCGGTGACGGCCCGCCCGCCATCATCATCGGAGGTGCGCTGAGCGACCACACCGGCGGCCAAGGGCTCGCCGCGGAGCTCGCCGGTGAGCTGACGACGATCGTCTACGACCGCCGCTCCCGACGGCACAGCGAGGACGCCGGCGGCGGGATCGAGGGGGCGGTCGAGCGTGAGGTCGAGGACCTCGCCGCGCTCATCGCGATGGCCGGGGGCAGCGCGACTCTCGTCGGGGGGTCGTCCGGCGGGGTCCTCGCGCTCGCGGCCACGAAGCACGGCCTGCCGGTGGAACGGCTCGTGCTCTTCGAGCCCCCCTTCGCCACCGAGCAGTTCCCGCCGGTCGCCCCACCGGACATGCCCGAGCAGCTCGCGGCCCTCATCGCCGAGGACCGCCGCAGCGACGTCATCGAGCTCTTCCTCCTCCGCGCCGTCGGCCTGCCCGCCGAGCGGGTCGCCGGGATGAAGGCGTCCCCGGCGTGGCCGACCCTGGAGGACTTCGTCCCGAGCACGATCTACGACGCGGCGCTCACCCGGGCCTTCCCCTACCCCGACGCGTTCGCGTCGATCACCACCCCGACGCTCGTCCTCACCGGGGAGTCGACGTTCCCGCTGCTCGCGGCCTCGGCCCGGGAGCTGGCCCGGGTCCTGCCGAACGGGGAGCACCGCACGATCGCGGGCTCGGACCACACGCTGAGCCCACCGGCTGCGGGCGCGGCGATCCGCGACTTCCTGCGTCGCACGACCCGGCCGGCCTGACCGGCGCGGCCGCCCGCCGCCCGCGTCAGACGACGAGGAGCGTCTTTCCGACCGCCTCGCGCGCCGCGATGGCCGCGTGCGCCGCGGCGGCGTCGGTGAGCGGGAACGTCTGCCCGACGAGCGGCACGAGGACCCCGCGCGCCGCGAGCGCGAACGCCTCCTCGGCGAGGTCGTACGTCCCGCCCGCCGCGACGGCGGACAGCGGGACCCTCGTGACACCCCGCGTGGCCGCCGCAGTGGCGTCCAGCTCGTGCCAGGTACCGCTCGCCACGCCGTGCTGGACGTAGCGCCCACCCCGGCGCACGAGCGGGAAGAGCCGCGCCGTCACGTCCCCGCTCACGCCGTCGAACACGACGTCGACCCCGTCCGGCGCCACGGACGCCACCACCCCCTGCCAGTCCGGCTCGTCGTAGCGCACGACGGCGTCCGCGCCGCGGTCCCCGGCGACGCGGAGCTTCGCGTCGCTGCCGACGAGCCCGACGACCCGCGCGCCGACGTCCCGCGCCAGCTGGACGAGCAGGCTGCCGACTCCGCCGGCGGCCGCAGTGACGACGACCGTCTCACCGGCCGCGACCTCTGCCGCCCGCAGGAGCCCGACGGCGGTCCTGCCGTCCGCGAGCAGAGCCGTCGCCGTACGGAGGTCGACCCCCTCGGGCGGCCGGTGGAGGTCCTCGGCGCGGGCGATCG
>DAHVRG010000206.1 GCA_027322565.1 Georgenia sp. | reverse complement strand
CGGGTCCACGACCAGCGCTGCGCCGTCCTCGGCCACGACGACCGTGGACGTGGTCGACCACGTCGCCGACGTGGCGACCCAGACCCGGGAGGCGACCTGGTTGAGCATCGGGCTCAGTGGTAGCGGTCGGCTGCGAGCACTGCGGCTCCCACGATCCCCGCCTGGTTGAGCAGGGCCGCCGGCACCACCGGCACGGGGATGTCCAGCAGCGGCAGGAACTTGTCGGAGTCCTTGCTGATGCCACCGCCGAGGACGATGAGGTCGGGGGAGAAGAGCATCGACACGGTCTCCAGGTAACGCTGCAGGCGCGCGGCCCACTCCTCGTAGCTCAGGCCCTCGCGGTCCTTGACCGAGGAGGCGGCACGGGACTCGGCGTTGTAGCCGTCGATCTCCAGGTGGCCCAGCTCGGTGTTGGGAACCAGCTTGCCGTCCACGAGGATCGCCGAGCCGATCCCGGTGCCCAGCGTGAGCACCAGCACCACGCCCTCCACGCCCCGGGCCGCGCCGTAGACGGCCTCGGCCACCCCGGCGGCGTCGGCGTCGTTGACCCCGATCACCTGCCGGCCGACCGCCTCGGACATCAGCTGGGGCACGTCCACGCCCTTCCACGACTTGTCGAGGTTGGCGATGAAGGGCACCACGCCGTGCTTGATGGGCGCGGGGAAGGTGAGCCCGATCGGCACCGATGCCGGTACGTCGAAGCTGTCCACCAGCTCGGCGACCACGGCGGCCACCGCGGTCGGGGTGGACTTCTTCGGGGTCTTGATCCGCTTGCGCTTGGCGGTGAGCTCACCGGTGGCCAGCGCGACCGGCGCGCCCTTGATGCCCGAACCGCCGATGTCGATGCCGAAGGCGAGCGATGTGCTGGCGGTGGTCATCGATGCAGCTCCGTCGGTCGTGGGTGGCCGACAGCGAGCCTACCGGGAGTTCAGGTCCGGCGACGTGGTCGTCGGTCAGGTGACCGGCTGCTCCAGCGAGGCCCGCCAGGCGTCGAGGCCCTCCTGGACCTGGGCGTCGGTCCGGTGCTCGACGCGGGTCATGATCGACCAGCGCACGCCGAACGGGTCCTGGATCGAGGCGTAGCGGTCCCCGGTGACCGGGAAGTCGGTCGCCTCCTCCCGCACCGTCGCGCCGCGCTCCCGCGCTGCCGCGAGCGTGGCGTCCACGTCGGGGACATAGACGGCGAGGGAGAAGGTGACGTCGTCCGAGCCCGGGTCGTTCGCGACGGTGTGGAACTGTGGGTTGGGGTCCATGACCGTCATCCGGCCGTGACCCAGGTCGAGCTCGCAGTGCCAGACGGAGCCGTCCGGCCCGTCCATCCGGGTGGCCACCCGGGCGCCGAGGACCTCGCGGTAGAAGGTGACCGCCTCCGCCGCCGGGGAGACGACGACGAGCGGGCTGAGGGAGGTGTACCCCTGGGGGATGTCGTTCGTGCTCATGCCCTCCAGCCTGCCTAGAGTGCGTCCGTGGGGCTTGAAGATCCGCGACATCGTGACGGCGCACCCGGGACCGAAGGCGCTGTGCTGTGGCCCGCCGCCGGCACCGAGGTCTTCACCACCGAGCGGCTGCCGCTCCCCGAGCCGCTCACGGAGGTCGCGGCCTACTACTGGTCGGTGGCCTGGCGCCGTGCCGAGCGCACGCCGTTCCGCCAGGAGGTGCTCAGCCACCCCGTCACCCACCTGACCGTCGAGGCCGCCGAGGGTGGCGTCCTGCACGGGCTGCCGGTCCCGGCGGCGCTCGTCCACGGCCTGGTGACCAGGGTCTTCACCGTCGACCTGCCGGTCGCGGGCCGGGTCGCCGGTGTCGCGTTCCACCCCGGCGGGCTGGCCGCCCTGCTGGGCGGCGGGGTGCGGGAGCTCACCGACGCCGTCGTGCCCGCGGGACCGGTGCTCGGCCGCGCCGTCGCCCCGCTCACGGCGCGCGTCCTGGCCGAGGCGGACGACGAGGCCCGGCGCGACGTCCTGGCCGACCTCCTCGGAGGGCTGCTCACCCCGCGGCTGGCCGACGTTCGAGCGGACGAGGGCTACCGCACGGTGCGCCGGGCGGTGGAGCTCATGCGCTCCCGGGAGCACATCACGATCGGTCCGGTCGCCACCGCGCTCCACGTCTCCGAGCGGACCCTGCAGCGGCTCTTCGGACGCTACGTGGGCGCCTCGCCGCTGTGGGTGCTGCGCCGCCACCGGCTGCAGGACGCCGTCGCCGCCCTCGACGCGGGGGAGGGGCAGGACCTCTCGGGGCTGGCCGCGTCCCTCGGCTTCGCCGACCACGCCCACCTCACCCGCGCGTTCATCCAGGTGATCGGCGTGCCGCCGTCGCGCTACCGGGCGGGGCGGAGGTAGGCGTCCCGGGCGGCGCGGAGGCGAGGCACCTCGGCTCCGGGCGCCTCGGCGCCCCGGGCCTACGGGAGCGTGAGGATCTCGGCGCCGTCCTCGGTGACGAGGACCATGTGCTCCCACTGCGCGGTCCGGCTGCGGTCGCGGGTGACGGCGGTCCAGCCGTCGTCCCACAGGTCCCACTCGGGGCTGCCCAGGGTGAGCATCGGCTCGATGGTGAAGACCATGCCGGGCTCCATGACCTCGTCGTGCTCGGGAGCGGCGTCGTAGTGGGGGATGATGAGCCCGGAGTGGAAGGCCCGGCCCACGCCGTGCCCGGTGAACTCCCGTACCACGCCGTAGTCGAACCGTTTGGCGTAGGCCTCGATGACCCGACCGATGACGTTGACCTCACGCCCGGGCTTGACCGCCCGGATCCCGCGTTCCATCGCCTTCTTCGTGCGCTCGACGAGCAGCCGCGACTCCTCGTCGACCTCCCCGACGAGGAAGGTCGCGCTGTTGTCGCCGTGGACGCCCTCCCGGTAGAGGGTGATGTCGACGTTGACGATGTCCCCCTCCTGCAGCACCGTGGTGTCGGGGATGCCGTGGCAGACCACCTCGTTGACCGACGTGCACAGCGCCTTGGGGAAGCCGCGGTAGCCGAGGGAGGAGGGGTAGGCACCGTGGGCGACGGCGAACTCGTGCCCGATGCGGTCGAGCTCGTCGGTGGTGATGCCCGGTCGCACCGCGGCGCCCACGTGCTCCAGGGCCTGGGCGGCGAGACGGGCGGTGCGGCGGATCCGCTCGATCGTCTCCGGGTCGTTGACCTCGCTGCCGGTGAACGGCTGCGGGGCCGGCCGGTCGACGTACTCGGGGTACTCGATGGAGGTCGGGACCGGCCGCCGCGGGGAGATGGTTCCGGGGGTCAGGGTGCCCAACGGGGCGCGATCGGCAAGCATGAGAGGAGTCTACGAAAGCCGCGACGGAGGAGACGCCATGGCCACCGAGCACGAGCCCGCCGAGGAGACCGTCGAGGAGATGGAGCCCGCAGAGCGGGGCGACTACTACTACAACACCCGCACCGGTGAGGTGGAGCGCGGCAAGCAGTCGGCGGCGGTCCACCGGATGGGTCCCTACCCCACCCGGGAGGCGGCCGCCGAGGCCTACGCCCGGGCCGCGGAGCGGAACGAGGCGTGGGACGAGGAGGACCGCGCCTGGCGCGACGACGAGTGACCGGCGGCCGCGGCGGCCGGACCGCCTTTGCCGTTACTCGGTGAAGGTGTGCTCCGGGCCCGGGAAGGTCTTCTCCCGCACCGCCTCGGCGTAGGCGCGCGTCGCCGTGTACAGCGCCGCACCGACGTCGCCGAACTTCCTCGCGAACCGTGGTGCCCAGGCGGTCATGCCGGCCATGTCGGTCCACACGAGCACCTGGCCGTCGCACTCCGCTCCGGCGCCGATGCCGATCGTCGGGATGTGGAGCACCTCGGTGGCGCGCGCCGCCACGGGGGCGGGCACCATCTCCAGGACGACGGCGACCGCACCGGCCTCCTGCAGCGCCACGGCGTCGTTGACGAGCCGCTCGGCGGCCTGGTCGCCGCGCCCCTGGACGCGCGTCCCGCCGAGCATGTTGACCGACTGCGGCGTGAAGCCGAGGTGGCCGACGACGGGGACTCCTGAGGAGCTGAGCAGCCGCACGTGCGGTGCGACGCGCTCCCCGCCCTCGAGCTTGACCGCCTGGGCCCCGCCCTCCTTGACCATCCGCACCGACGTCGCGAACGCCTGCTCCGGCGAGGCCTCGTAGGAGCCGAACGGCAGGTCCGCGACGACCATCGCGCGGTGGGCGGCGCTCGCCACGGCGCGTACCGCCGGGATCATCTCGTCCACCGTCACCGGGATCGTGCCGCTGAAGCCGAGCATCGTGTTCCCGATCGAGTCCCCGACGAGGAGCATGTCGATCCCGGCCTCGTCGAAGATGCGCCCGGTGACGGCGTCGTACGCGGTGAGCATGGTGATCGGTTCGGAGCGTTCCTTCCACTGCGTCAGGTGGTGGACGCGCACCCGCTTCGGTGCGGGCACACCCGAGCTGCTCGAGGGGGTGGAGGCTGGGCTCTGCTCGCTCATCGTCGTTCTCCAGTCGGGACGTACCGGTGGCACGACCCTACGCGGTTCCGGGACACCCGTCGGCCGGCGGCCGCGCCGGCGGGTCAGGTCAGCGAGCTCGGGTCGTCCGGGACGTCGACGGCGTGCTCGAGGAGGGCGAGGCGGTCGACCACCTCGAGGGCACGCTCGTGGGTCGCGGCGAGCACCACCGGCGCCGCCCGACCGGCCCGGTAGGACTGCATCCACCGTGGCGCCAGCACACACCAGCGCATGCCGGGCTCGAGGCCGGGGAAGCCGAGCTCGGGACGGGGGGTGGACAGGTCGTTGCCGATCTGCTGCTGGTGGGCGAGGAACTCGGTTGTGACGACGACGCAGACGCTGTGACCGCCGGGGTGGCCCGCGCTCGGCACGCAGCTGCCCGTGCGGTAGTAGCCGGTGACGGGGTCGGTGCCGCACTCCTCGAGCGGACCGCCCAGGACGTTGCGCTCCGTCATGTCCCGATCATCCCAGAGCGTCCCGGTGCAGCCGTCCGTTCTGCGCCACGGATCTCCCGGTTGCCTCCTGCGCCCGGCCGAGGAGGGCGCGGCGCT
>DAHVRG010000203.1 GCA_027322565.1 Georgenia sp. | reverse complement strand
CCGCAGGCGGTGAGACCGAGCGCCAGCGCGGCGACCACTGCGGTGCCCCATCGCATCCGAAGCTTCATGGTGTTCCTTCCGTGGTGGGTTACAGGGAAAAACGCATGAGGTCGGCCCCCAGGACCAGGTCGAGCCCGCCGGTCGACCCGGCGCCGGACCGCCACTGCTCCTCGGTCACGCCGCCGGGGACCAGGTGGCTGAGGACGAGGGTGCGCACCCCGGCACGCCGCGCGACCGCGCCGACCTCGGCGATGCTCGTGTGCGACTCCAGGAGGTGGCGGCGCAGCCGCGTCCAGTCCGCGTTCGTGCGGTGCTCCCGGACGTGCTCGGGGTGGACGACCTCGTGGACGAGGAGGTCTGCGCCACTCGCGAGCGCGACGAGCGCCTCCGACGGTGCGGTGTCCCCCGAGATGACGAGCGAGGCGCCGTCGGCGTCGAACCGGTAGGCGAGCGCCGGGGTGACGGGTGCGTGCTCGACCGCGGTCGCGCTCACCCGCATGCCCCCGAGGGCGACCGGACCGCCGGTGCCGTCGAGCTCGACCACCTCGACGAGGTCGCGCAGGTCCACGCGGCCCTCGTCGGCCACGCGGACGGCGATGTCCGGCCTGTGGGCGGCGAGCAGGTGCCCGACGATCTCGCGCAGCGGCGGCGGGCCGTGGACCCGGATCGGCTCGTCGGCACCGTGGGCCCAGGCGGCCATGAGCACGTTGCCGAGGGCGACGTTGTGGTCGCTGTGGTGGTGGGTGATGAAGATGTCGCGCACGGTGGCCGGGTCGACACCGGCCCGCACGAGCTGGTGCACCACCCCCTCGCCGGCGTCGACGAGCACCCGGCGGCCGGCGTGCTCGACGAGCTGGCTGGGGCCCGGCCCGTCCGCCGAGATGCGGGGGCCGCCCTTGGTACCGAGCAGGAGGAGCTCCACGTCAGCCGCCCAGCCGGGTCTCGATGCCGAAGCGGGACTTGCGCCGCGTGTAGACGAGGACGACGAGCAGCACCCCCGTGGTGATGACGACGAGCGTCGTCGCGAGGCTGGCGAGGAGCGCGTAGGAGCCGCTGTTGTACACCTCGAGGATCCGGAAGCCGACGACGGTGTTGCCGGTGCCGGCCAGGATGGCCGAGGCGGTGAGGTCGCCGACCATCCGGATGAAGAGCAGCGCCCAGCCGGCGGCGAGCCCCGGCATGATCAACGGCAGGTAGATCCGCCGGAAGGTCCGCATGGTGCTGGCCCCGGAGATCGCCGACGCCTCGGTGAGCTCCTTGCCCACCCCGGAGACCGCCGCGTCGGCCGCGACAGAGGCCTGCGGGAGGTAGAGCGCGAGGTAGCCGAGGAGGAGGATGAGCAGGGTCCCGGAGAGCCGGAACGGCGGGCCGGCGAGGAGCAGGAGGATCCCGACGGCGATGACCATGTTGGAGATCGCGGCGGGCAGCTTGATCCCGCCGTCGATGAGGCGCGGGAGGAGCCCCCGGGAGCGGGCGATGTAGATCGCCACGAGCGCGGCCGCGAGGATGCCGACGACGGCGCCGACCACCCCGAGGTAGAGGCTGTTGCGCAGGGCCCGCATCGTGGTCCGGTCCCCCGTCACCGAGTCGCGCCACGCGTCCAGGCTCAGGCCGCCCCAGTCGATGTCCGGAGTCCAGTACCCGTTGAGGGAGACGAGGACGAGCGCGACCATCGGCAGCACCACCGAGAGGAGGACGTAGAGGAGCACCATCGCGCGCACCGGCCACTTCCAGGCCCCGAGCCGCGTCACGCTCGCCCGCACCCCCTTCCCGGAAATCGCGGCGTACCGGCCCGAACGCAGCACCCGATACTGGACGAGGTAGACCGCCCCGACGAGGACGACGACGATGAGGCTGAGCCCGACGGCGACGTCGGTCTCCGGCGGGTAGGTGAAGGTGAGCAGCCGCACGATCCGCACCGAGAGCACGTCGATGCCCGCGGGGCCGCCGATGATCGAGGGGATGGAGAAAATCCCGAACCCGGACCACATGGTGAGGAGGAGCCCGGCACCGAGGCTCGGGGCGACGGCCGGGAGGGTCACCTTGCGCAGGGTGCGCAGCCGGCTCGCGCCGCTGAGCTTGGAGGCCTCCTCGAGGGACCCGTCGAGGCTGCGGAGCCCGGCCGAGACGTTGAGGAACACGAAGGGCACCGCGTAGACGGCGTAGACCCAGATGAGCCCGTACCACGTGTAGATGTCGAACGGCCCGGACTCCAGGGTGATCCCGACGACGCCCAGCGCGTCCCGGATCCAGGAGTTGAGCAGGCCCGCGTTCGGTGACAGCAGCATCGTCCAGCCCACCGCCCCCGCGACCGGCGGCAGCAGGAACGGCAGGAGGGGCAGGGACTCGGTGAGCAGCCCCATCCGGGCGTCCGTGCGCTCGTTGACCCAGGCGAGCACCGCGCCGATGACGAACGCGAGGGCCGAGCTGGCGACGACGACGATGACGGTGTGGAGCACGAGCGTGCCGAGGTCCGGCACGGCCAACGTCCGTCGGACGGGGTCGAGCGTGAGGGTGCCGTCCACCCAGAACATCCCGATGAGGACCCGGACGAGCGGGACTCCGACGAGCGCGACGAGGACGACGGCGACGACGAGGCTGACCACCTCGAAGAGGCCGGGCCACCTGCCCTGCCGCAGCGTCCGCACGGTGCCGGCGAGGCTCACGGCGTGCTCCCGGCGAGGGCTGCCGACTGCGCGGGGGCGGGCCGCGCCGGTGCGCCGTCCATCGGCAGGATGCGGACGTCCTCGGGTGCGACGGAGACCCAGCCTGGCCGCCCGGCCTCGACGACGTCGGGGCGGGGGCTCCACAGGCGCAGGTCCTGCCCGCCGGTGCGCAGGTGGTACTCGGTGTGCGAGCCGAGGAAGAGCGAGGCGAGCAGCTCACCGTGCCAGCGGTTGGGCCCGGAGGGCTCCTCCCGGGTGAGGCTGCTGCGCTCGGGCCGCCAGATCGCCGCGACCTCCTCGCCGACGGCGGTCCCGGCACCGGCGAGGGTCCCGACGACCCGGCCGATCGGCGTCGCGAGCACGGCGGTCGTGCCGTCCACCGCCTCCACCCGGCCGACGACCTCGTTGGACGCCCCGATGAAGTTGGCGACGTAACGGGTCGCCGGGCGCAGGTAGATCTCCTGCGGCGTGCCGATCTGGGCCACCCGGCCGGTGTCGATGACGGCGATGCGGTGGGCGAGCTCCATCGCCTCGGCCTGGTCGTGGGTGACGAACACGGCGGAGAAGCCGAGGGAGCGCTGCATCGCGAGCAGCTCCAGCCGCAGCTGCTCGCGCACCTTGGCGTCCACGTTGGACAGCGGCTCGTCGAACAGGACGACCTCGTCGTTGCTCACCAGCGCCCGGGCGAGGGCCACCCGCTGCTGCTGCCCGCCGCTCATCTGGCTCGGGTACTGCTGCTCCAGCTCCGGCACGCCGACGAGGGTGAGGGCCTCGCGGACGCGGCGCCGCAGCTCGTCCTTCGTTGGCCGCCGCGACCGGCGGCTCTGCAGCGGGTAGGCGACGTTGTCGAACACCGTCATGTGCGGCCACAGCGCGTAGGACTGGAAGATCATGCTGATGTTGCGCCGCTCGGGCGGCACGTCGATCCCGCGCTCGGAGGAGTACTGGGTGGCCCCCGAGACGGTGATCTCCCCCGCGTCGGGCCGCTCGAGCCCGGCGATCGACCGGAGGAGGGTGGTCTTGCCGCAACCGCTCGGGCCCAGGAGGACGACGAGCTCGCCCCGACCGACGCTCAGGGTGACGTCGTCCACGGCCCGCACGACGGTGTCGTCCCCGCGCCGGAACTGCTTGTGGAGGCCCGTGACCTCGACGACCGCGTCGGACGTGCCCCGATCACCGGTGACCATAGGTTCGTGCCCCTCCGTTGGATCACTCGCTGGCACCTCGGAGCATCCAACAATTAGTTAGGATTGTCAATCCTTGAACTCGACCATGATTGCAGCGGCGAGCCGACCTGACCGCCGCAGGCGTCGAGCGTGAACTTTACCGACACCCTGTCGGACCTTCCGGGACGGGTCGTGTGCCGGGCACTCAAGCCGTGAGCCGGCTCGCGGTCGCGGGCCGGTGCCCCTTCTTCGCCTGCTGCACGAGCTCGTAGACCCGGCTGCGGAGCCGGCCGAACTCGGGGTCGTTGCGGGTGGTGACCTGGTCCCGCTCGGCGGGCAGGTCGACCGCGACGTCCTCGAGGACGACGGTGGGGCGCCCCGACAGGACGAGGACGCGCTGCCCGAGGTAGATCGCCTCGTCGATGTCGTGGGTGACGAACAGGACGGTGACGCCGAGCCGCTCCCACAGCTCCCGGACGAGGTCCTCGAGGTCCGCACGGGTCTGGGCGTCGACGGCCGCGAACGGCTCGTCCATGAGGAGGATGTGGGGCTCGTAGGCCACGGCGCGGGCGATGGCCACCCGCTGCTGCATCCCTCCGGAGAGCTGCCACGGGTAGGAGCTCGGCACGTCCGCCAGCCCGACGGCCTCGAGGGCCTGGCCGACCAGCCGCTCCCGCTCGGACCGGCGCAGCCGCTTCTCCCGGAGCGGCAGCTCGACGTTCTGCTGCACGGTGAGCCAGGGGAACAGCGAGCGGGCGTACTCCTGGAAGACGACGGCCATCCCCCGAGGGGGTCCGGAGACCGGGGTGCCCTCGAGGCTCACCCGCCCCCCGGTGGGGGCGAGCAGCCCGGAGATGCACCGCAACAGGGTCGTCTTCCCGGCACCCGAGGGCCCGACGATGCACACGAGCTCGCCCGCACGGACCTCGAAGGTGACGTCGCGGATGGCCTCGGTGTCGCCGCCCGGCGCACGGTAGGTCTTCTGCAGGCCGTCGACCCGGAGCATCTCGGAGCCGGGGGTCGGGCGGTGGACGGGCGCGGACATCAGCTGCCTCCTCGTTGCGACCGACGCAGGCCGCGGTACCAGAACAGGACGGGTCGCTCGACCAGCCGGAAGAGCAGGGACAGGGCCACCCCGACGAGGCCGAGGAGGATGATGCCGGTCCACATCTGCGGCAGCGCGAAGGAGCGCTGGAAGGACACGATGGCGAACCCCAGCCCGTTGTTCGCGGCGAACATCTCCGAGATCACCATGAGGATGATCGCGATGGACAGTGCCTGGCGTGCACCGGTGACGATCTGCGGGGAGGCACCGCGCAGGGTCAGCGTCCACAGCCGACGCCGACGGCCCAGGCGGTAGACGGTCGCGGTGTCCCGCAGCACCCCGTCGACACCCCGCACCCCCTCGACGGTGTTGAGGAGGACCGGCCAGACGGCCCCGGCCGCGATGACGACGACCTTCATCGGGGTGCCGATACCGAGGAAGAGCATGAGAACCGGCACGAGGACGGGCGGGGGGATGGCGCGGAAGAACTCCAGCACCGGTTCGCTGTAGGCGCGCAGACCCCGGGACAGCCCGATGGCAACCCCTGCGCCGACCCCGCCGGCGAGGGCGACGGCGTAGCCGGCGAGCAGCCGCCCGAGGGACGGCAGCACCTCCTGGGTGAGCCGTCCCTCGAACCACGTGGGGCCGAAGACGGCGAGGATGTCGCGCAGCGGCGGGAAGAAGAAGCTCTCGGCCCGGTCGGAGGCCACCCACCACACGGCGACGAGAACCGCAGGAAGGCCGAGGACGACGAGCGCCCGCCCGGCCCACGACCGTGCGCGTCGCACCCTGCGGGACGCCGTCGGCAGCGGTGCGGCGGGCTGCCTCGGCGGGGTGGCGGGGTCGGCGACGACCGTCCGGTCGGTCATGAGCTGCGCTCCCTTCGGACCGAGGGGTGCCAGTGGAGCACCCGGCGCTCGACCAGCCGGGCCCCGATGTTGACGACGACGCCGAGCAGGCCGGTGACGACGACGATCCCGTACATCGACGCGACCTGGCCGGACTGCTGCGCCAGCGCGAGGAGCTTGCCCAGCCCCGGCGTGCCGATGATGAGCTCGCCGGTGATGGTGAGGATGAGCGCGACCGTGGCGCCCAGCCGGAAGCCGGTCATCGCGTAGGGCAGGGTCGTGGGCCAGACGAGGCGCACCCCCTCGGTGAGGAACCGGAACCGGTAGGTGCGTGCCGTGTCACGGGCCACCGGGTCGACGTCCTGGACCCCGTAGAGCACCTGGACGAGCACCTGCCAGAACGTCGCGTAGACGACGAGCAGGAGGGTCGAGGCCCGTCCGGTGCCGAACATGAGGACCGCGAGGGGGATGAGGGCGACCGAGGGGATGGGCCGGAGGAACTCGATCGTCGACGCCGTGGCGTCGCGGAGCAGCGCGACCGAGCCGATGACCATGCCCAGCCCGATCCCGGCCGCCAGGGCGATGGACAGCCCGGTCGCCCACGTCACCAGCGTGTCGAGGAAGGCAGTCCAGAACGTCTCGGTCCGCACCCGGTCGGCGAGCGCGCGGGCGACCGCGCTGAACGCCGGCAGGAAGCGTCCGTCGACGAGGCCGACACGCGGGACGAGCTCCCACACGACGAGGAAGGTCGCCACCCCGGCAGGCCCGAGGAGCCACCGGGGCAGCACCGGGCGCTGCCCGTCCCGGGCGCCCCTCCCGTCGATCCGGGCGGACGCCGTCATACGAAGGCCCCGATCCCGGTGACCGCCCGGCCTACGACGAGCTGGTTGACCTCGTCGGTCCCCTCGAAGGTGTAGACGGCCTCGGCGTCGGCGAAGAACCGGGCCACGCGAGTGTCGAGAAGGAGGCCGTTGCCGCCGCACACCTCCCGGGCCAGGGCCACGGTCTCCCGCATCCGACGGCACACCCACGCCTTGGCCAGCGACGCGTCGGCGTCCGTCGCCGCCCCCTCCTCCTCGCGTTGCGCCAGCCGCACCGCCATCGCGAGCGAGGCGGTGAGGTTGCCGAGCATGGTGGCGAGCTTGTCCTGGACGAGCTGGAAGCTCGCCACGGCCCGCCCGAACTGGGTCCGTGAGCCGGTGTAGGCCAGCGCCGCCTCGTAGGCCCCGGCCTGGACGCCGGCCGCGAGGAAGGCGGTGTCGCCGCGCATCGCCCGCAGCAGGCGCGCGACGTCCCGGAAGGAGTCGACCCGCTGGAGCCGGTGGCTCTCGGACACCCGGACGCGGTCGAGGGTGACGTGCCCGTTGTCGACCATCCGCAGCGCCGTCTTGCGCTCGATCCGCTCGACCCTCACCCCGGGGGCGGCAGTGGGGACGAGGAAGATCTTGGCCGCGCCGTCGTCCGCGTCGCGGGCGACGACCGCGAGCAGGTGGGCCGCGGCAGCACCGCCGATCCAGCGCTTCGCGCCGTCGATCACCCACTCTCCGCCCACCCGGCGCGCGACCGTCTCGAGACCGCGGGCGACGTCGGAGCCGTGTCCGGGCTCGGTGATGGCCAGCGCGCCGCGCGTCCGCCACGCACGGATGGCAGGGTCCAGCCGCGCCACCTGCTCCGGACTCCCGCCGTGCCGCACGGCCCCGCGAAAGAGCACCGCCTGCCCACCGTGGACGACAGCCACCGACGCGTCGGTGCGGGCCAGCTCGAAGGTGCGGAAGCCCTCGTAGACCTTCCGCGGCTCGGCGCCGAGCTCGGGTGCGTCCATGAGGTGCAGCCCGGCGAGCGTGTCGCGCACCGGGCCGGGGAGCTCCCCCCGCTCCCAGTGGTCCTCGAGGAGCGGCGCGACGTCCCGGTCGAGGGCACGTCGGAGGCGGGCGAGGACCGCGCGCTCACCCTCGGTGAGCAGGAGCTCGAACCCGTAGGGGTCGCACGTTCGGTAGAGCCGGTCGGCCACCGTCGTGGGCGCCACCGGCTACGCCCGCCCCGGGCCGCCCGGTGAGCGGCGGCCGACATCCGTCCGGAGAGTTGTCATGACCCACCCCTTCGTGTCAGTGCAAAGCCACTGTGGGTGCATATGGTTGCTAATGTCAACCCTTGCTGTTGACAAACTTCTTCCCTACGCTGCGTCGAGACCAACCCCGCCAGTGATGGAGGACCGACAGATGCGCACGACGACGTGTGTGGTGGGCGCGCTCGCCGCCCTCGCCCTGACCCTCACCGCCTGCTCGTCGGACGGCGGCGGGGACACCCCGGCGACTGCCGACACCGATGCTCCCGGCGGTGAGACGACCGAGATCTCGATGGGCGTCCTGCCGATCGTGCCCAGCGCCGCCCTCCAGCTCGGCATCGACGAGGGCATCTTCGCCGAGCACGGGTTCGACGTCACGCTCGAGGCCGGGCAGGGCGGTGCCGCGTTGCTGCCTGCC
This sequence comes from Georgenia sp., assembly GCA_027322565.1. Classification (GTDB taxonomy): domain Bacteria; phylum Actinomycetota; class Actinomycetes; order Actinomycetales; family Actinomycetaceae; genus Oceanitalea. The sequence continues at coordinate 4,186 of DAHVRG010000203.1, read as the reverse complement.
GTCGTCTCGGGCCAGATGGAGTTCGCCATCTCCAACCCGCTGAGCATCATGCTCGCCCGCGGCGAGGGCCTCGACGTCCGGATGGTCACCGGCTACTCCCACGCCCTGGCCGAGGGGCAGGACATCAACTCGATCATGGCGCTGGAGGACAGCGGCATCACCGGCGCGGCCGACCTCGAGGGACGGTCGGTGGCGGTCAACACGCTGCGGACCATGGGCGAGGTGTCGATCAACGAGGTCGTCGCCCAGGCGGGCGGGGACCCGAGCACCATCCAGTACGTCGAGATGGGGTTCCCGGACATGCCGGCTGCGCTCCAGAACGGCAACATCGACGTCGCCTGGGTGCCGGAGCCGTTCCAGACCATCCTCAGCGACACCGGGGCCGAGATCATCTCGCACACCTACCAGGAGACGATGCCCGGCGTCGCCACCATGTCGGTCGTCACCTCCGGCAGCCTCGCCGAGTCGGACCCCGACCTCATCGAGCGCTTCGTCGCCGCCGTCGACGAGGTGACCGCCTTCGCCCAGGACAACCCCGACCTCGTGCGCGAGACGCTGACGACGTTCCTCGAGATGGACGAGGAGCTGGCCGCCGAGGTGCTCCTCGAGGACTTCGGCGCGGAGATCGACCGCGCCGCGATGCAGTCGCTGGCGGACCTGTCCCTCGAGTACGGCGTCCTCAGCGGACCGGTCGACATGGACAGCTTCATGCCGTGACCGTCGGGACGGGCCCATGTCCCGCCGCGCCGGCCTCAGACGTCGAGGACGATCGTCACCGGGCCGTCGTTGACGAGGGAGACCCGCATGTCGGCCCCGAACCGGCCGGTCTCGACCTGGACGCCGCGCTCGCGCAGGGCGGCGACGACGGCGTCGACGAGCGGCTCGGCGACATCGGCCGGGGCGGCACCGTTCCATGAGGGACGGCGGCCCTTGCGGACGTCGGCGTGGAGGGTGAACTGGGAGATGACGAGCACCGGGGCACCGACGTCGGTCACCGACCGCTCGTCGCGCAGAATCCGCAGGTCGGCGATCTTCCGGGCGGTCTTCTCCACCTCGGACGGCCCGTCGTCGTGGGTGACACCGACGAGCGCCACGAGCCCCTGCCCGGTGAAGCCACCGACCTGCTCGCCGTCGACGTGGACCGCCGCGCCGTCGACGCGCTGGATGACGGTCCTCACCAGCCCCCTCCCCCACGCCGGCCGCGGCCGTAGCCGCTGACCGCCGGACGTACGTCGGTGAGGTAGATGGCGGCCGGGATGACGAGGATGATCGACAGGAAGCCGCCGGAGAGCGGGCCGGGCGGCAGGGCGATGAAGCCGAGCGCGACGTTGACGGCGAGCACGACGAGCCAGAAGTTCTTCGTGCGCTTCCCGGCGTAGCTGAAGGCCTGGGCCGGCTGTCGCAGGCAGTGCACGAGCGCCCACAGCTCGACGGCGAAGGCCGCCAGCGCGAGCGCGAAGAACACGAGGAGCTGGACGTCGCGGATCATTCCCACCGCTCGAGTCTAACGAGACGGCGCGGAGCCGACAGGACGCGCCCTCGTGCCGGGAGGTGAGCTCTCGTCGGGAGGAGCACGGTCGGCGGGAGGTGGGCTGTCGGTGGCGAGGGGGTCAGCGGGTGAGGAGGTGGTTGGCCTCGGCGGCGCTCAGGCCTGCGGCCTGGAGGAGGTCGATGGTGAGCGAGCGCATGAGGATGACGAGCGTCTGCAGCTGCCAGCCCGGGTCCTCGACGTCGTCGGGGTCGAGCTCGGCGGTGACGAGGGCCAGGACCTGGGAGGCGTCGGCGGTGTTCCTCCCGGAGCCCAGCGCCTCGCCGAGCCGGCCGGCCGCGACGGCGAGCCCGTGGAGCGCGTCGGCGACCCGGTGGTCCTGGACCCCCTGCTCGACGGCGGCGAGCCCGCGGCGGGCGATCACCCGGGCGTTGCGCATCGCGCGGTCGGTGAGCGTGCTGGCCCGCTGCAGCCGGGCCAGCTCGGGCAGGTAGCGGCGGGCGGTGGGTGAGATGCGCGCGGACTGCATGGCGTTGCGCACGACGGAGGACCAGTCGTCGAGCGTGCCCTGCGTGCTGCGCCCCAGCGCGAGGGCGTCCCGCATCCGCTCGGGGTCCCCCTCCCGCAGCCCCTTCGCCGCGGTGCCGAGCATCTGCGAGAGGTCGCTGAGGCTCGCGGCCGCGAGCTGGCCCGCCCGGCGGCGGGCGTCCTGCGGCGTGAGGACTGCGACGAGCAGGGCGAAGCTGCCGCCGACGAGCGCGTCCGTCACCCGCCCGGTCGGCCCGTCGATGGCGGCGACGGGCAGCGCGACGATGACGATGCCCTGCACGCCGGCCTGGATGGTGAGCATCTGCCCGCGGTCGACGAACCGGGCGAGCAGCGCCCCGAGGACGATGACGAGCATGATCGAGAAGACGCCCGCACCGATGAGGTGGGCGACCAGCTCCCCGAGCCCGACCCCGAGGGTGACGCCGAACGCGAGCTCGGCGACCTTGCGCACCTCCCGGTCGGCGCTGAACCCGAGGCACACCCACGTGGCGATCGGGGCGAAGAAGGGCTGGGCGTGCCCGAGCCCGTAGTGGGCCACCGCCCAGGAGAGCCCGGCGGCGACCGCGGCGACGAGGACGGGCAGCGCGGCCGCCCGCACCCGCCTCCGTCCGCCCCGCAGCCGCTGCCGGACCAGGACCAGCAGGCGGCGCAGGTCGAGGCGGTCGGTGCCGCTGCGGGGCTCGCTCATCGGGCGCTCAGGCGCGCGGCCTGCGCCGCAGCTCCTGCCCCGGTCGCTCGGCCGGGCGGCCCACGGCCTCGCCGGAGACCGGGACGATGACCTCCTGGGCCGCGGCGATTCCGTCGACGGTGAGCTGGGCGTCCCCGGGGAGCGAGCGTTTGACGAGCGCCAGCGCCACCGGGCCGAGCTCGGCGTGCCGCACGACGCTCGTCACCGCGCCGACGTCCCGCTCACCGTGCAGCACCCGTGCCCCGGGCTCCGGGGTGATGTGCTCCGAGCCGTCGAGGTGGAGCATGACGAGCCGGCGCGGCGGCCGCCCGAGGTTGAACACCCGCGCCACCGTCTCCTGGCCGCGGTAGCAGCCCTTGTCGAGGTGGACGCCGGTGCGCAGCCAGTCGAGCTCGTGCGGGATCGCGCGGTCGTCGACCTCGCGGGCGAGCCGCGGGCGCCAGGCCTCGACCCGCAGCGCCTCCCACGCCCACGTGCCCGCGAGCCGCAGCCCGGAGGCGTCGACCACCTCGGCGAGCCGGCCCCGGTCGACGAGGCTCAGCGCCCGGTGCAGGTCTCGCCCGGGGTGCTCGGCGTCGGCGGGTCCGTAGGTCGTGCCGCCGGGCGCCGTCGTCGGCCACGGGTCCTGCCAGGTGATGACGTGCCCGGGGGCGTCGGCGACGGCGCGCCACGCCTCCCCGTAGCTGCCGAGGACCGCGGTGCGCTCGGTGACGTCCTCGACGACGACGCGGAGCATGAACCGCATCCGGTCGAGGAACTCCACGAGGCCGGCCACGTCCCCGGCCTCCGTGACGAGCCACGCGCGCTCGCCGTCGTCGGCCACCGCGGCCGCGTGCTCGATCCGGCCGTTGGGGTCGAGGAGGAGCAGCTCACCGGACTGGCCGGGGGCGAGGTCGACGAGCAGCTGGGTGCTCAGCGTGTTGAGCCAGCTCAGCCGGTCCGGCCCGGTGACCGTGGCGACGCCGAGGTGGGACAGGTCGACGACGCCGCGCCCACGCTCCAGCGACCGCTGCTCCTGCGCGGGCTCGCCGTAGTGCAGTGCCACGCCGGCGTCCGGGCCGCCACCGGCGACGGCCCCGGGCCGGGAGAGGAGGGGGCTGGGGGTCACGGGGTCTCCTGTCGGCTGAGTCGTCCGGAGGCGTAGGACTGGAGCTCGTGCCCGAAGGCGGCGAGCTCCTCCACCCACATGAGCTCGCCCTGCACGAGACCGTACATGCGCCGGCCCGCGGTCACGCTCGCCGCGCTGGACGTGCGCACGACGGCGTCGCTGACGATGTCGATGCGGGCGCTGCGCACGTTGCCCACGTAGACGGCGACGTGGCCGGTGGGCTGCGCGATGAGCACCTCGATGTCGGTCTGCCTCGGCCCAGTGGCGGGCTCGCCGTCCGTCGGCTCCTGCTCCCCCGACGGGCTCGCCCGCCAGTACGCCGTCTCGGTCGCCCAGACCTGCGCCTTGCCGA
>DAHVRG010000188.1 GCA_027322565.1 Georgenia sp. | reverse complement strand
TCGGTCATGCCGTAGCCCTGGGAGAAGTGCAGCCCGCGGCGCTCGTAGGCCTCGATGGTGCGCAGGGGCACGGTCGACCCTGCGCAGGTGAGCTTGCGCAGCGAGCTAATGTCCGTGCTCTCCCAGTCCGGGTGCTCGGCGAGCATCTGGAAGGTCGTGGGGACTCCCGAGAGCATCGTCGCCCCGTGCCGGGCGATGAGGGCAAGCGCCCGCCCCGGCTCGAAGCCCTGCTCCAGGACGACGGTGCCGCCCTTGAGCAGGACGGGCAGCACGCCCATCCCGAGGGAGGCGACGTGGAACATCGGCGAGATCATCAGCGCGACGTCGGTGCTCACGACGTCGTAGTCGACGAGGACATTGATGCTGTTCCAGGTGAGGTTGCCGTGGGTGAGCAGCGCCCCCTTCGGCCGCCCGGTGGTCCCCGAGGTGAAGAGGATGATCGCCGGGTCGTCCCGGCTCACCGGGACGTCACGGTCCACTGGCCGGCCGGCGGCGACGACCGACTCGTAGGCCTGCGCCCCAGCCGGTGGGACGACGCCCGCACGCCGCGGCTCGACGGCCACGAGGTGCTCGACCTGTGTCCCGGCCATCCCGCTGACAGCGAGCTCCCCGAGCTCGGCGGCGCACACGAGCACGGTGGCGCCGGAGCTCTGCAGGGCGTACTGGATCTCGGGAGCGGCGAGCCGCGTGTTGAGCGGGACGAACAGGGCCCCGAGCCGGCCCGCCGCGAAGAGGGTCTCGAGGAACGCCGGGTCGTTCTCACCGAGGTAGGCGATCCGGTCACCGGCACGGACACCGCGCTGCTCGAGGGCGTCGGCGAGCCGGTCGATCCGCTCCGCCAGCACGTCGTAGGTGAGCTCGCGGTCTCCCGCGACGAGCGCGACCCGGCCCGCCGACTTCACCCGGCGGCGGTGGATCCACGATCCCAGTCCGTCGTTGTGCATGTGCTCCTCCTCGTCGAGGACCGATCGCTCAGGCGTGCGCCGACTCGAGCGGCGGCAGCGTGATGCCGGAGGGCTGGGACCTCGGCGCCATCTCCTCCCGCCAGGTGTCGGCGATCGCCTCCGCGGTCCAGCCGCCGTCGCGGTAGCTGGTGACGAGCTCCTCCGGGTGGCTGTAGAGGGCGAGCTTGTCACCACCGATCGCGATCGCCTGGCCGGTGACCTCGGCCGAGGCGTCCGAGGCGAGCCAGACGAGCAGCGGGGCGACGTCCTCCGGCGCCCCGAGGGCGTGGTCACGCCGGACCACGGGCGGGAGCGGGGCGCCCGCCTCGAAGGCGCGGGCGACCTCCTCGTAGATCGGGATGGTCGCCGTCATCGCGGTGATCGCGGTGGGCACGACGACGTTGACCGTCACCTGCGCGCGGGCGAGCTCGAGCGACCACGTCCGGGCCATGGCGACCAGGCCGGCCTTGACGGCGGCGTAGTTCGTCTGGCCGAAGTTGCCGTGCTGTCCCGCCGGGGAGCCGATGAGGACGATCCGGCCTCCCTCCCCCTGCTCCCGCATGGCGACGGCGGCGGCCCGGCCGAGCGTGAAGCTCCCGCGCAGATGGGTGGTGACGACGGTGTCGAAGTCCTCGTCGCTCATCTTCCACAGCACGCGGTCCCGCAGCACGCCGGCGTTGCTCACGACGATGTCGATCCGGCCGAACTCCTGCCGCGCGCGGGCGACGAGCCGGTCGGCGACCTCCGTGCTGCCGACGGCCCCCACCTGCGCCACCGCCCGGCCACCGGCCTCGGTGATCTCCGCGACGACGGCGTCGGCGGCCGCACCGTCGACGTCGTTGACGACGACGGCGGCACCGGCGCCTGCCAGCGCCCGGGCGTAGGCCCGCCCCAGCCCGCGGCCGCTGCCGGTGACGACGGCGACCTTGCCGCTCAGGCTCACATTGCTCATTCGGTCCTGTCCTTTCCCTGTCCGACGCCCCCTGGCGACCGGTGAGTTCCTGATGGTCAGCCGTCGACCCGCACGACGGCGGCGCCCGCGGAGTCCCCCGCGGCGCAGCCGGTGAACAGCCCGACACCGCCGCCCCTGGCGTGGAGGGCCTCGATGAGCTCGGCGACCGCTCGCGCTCCGGTCGGGCCCTGGGGGTGTCCGTAGATGAGCGAGCTCCCGTAGGGGTTCATCGTCTCCAGCGGGATCCCCAGCTCCCTGCTCAGCCAGAGGTCGTTGACGGCGAACGGGTTGTGCGTCGTCACGACGTCCACCTCGGCGGCCGTGACACCGGCGTCCTCGAGCGCCCGCCGGGCGGCACCCACCGGGGCCTTGGGCATGTACGCCGGCTCGGCGCGGGCGAAGCCGGTGGCCAGGAGCTGGGCGGTGGCGCCGTCGCGACCGTACGCACGGCTGAGCTCCTCGGCGCGGGCGGCGGTGGTGACGACGAAGCCCGCGCCGCCGTCGGCCGGATGCGTCTGACCGCCGTAGGTGACGACTCCCCCCTCCTTGACGGGGCGGAGGCCCTCCAGCCCCTCCCGGGTCACCGGGAAGACGCCGTGGTCCTCCTCGACCCAGGTGTCGCCCTTCCGGTCCGGCACCCGCACGGGGACCAGGTAGCGGCGCTGGACGGCACGGTCGTCGGCGAGGGCGCTGCGGTACTGCTCGTAACGCAGCAGCGTGAGGTCGTCGAGCTGCTGCCGGCTGAAGCCGGCGTCGGCCGCCGTGTTCTCCGCCGTGTCGAGCATGCTCTGCCCGGTGGTCGGGTCGAGCACCATCGGGTCGTTGACCCAGTGCTCCGTGATGGGTGCCGCGCTCGGCGTGCGCGAGCTCGCGTAGACCATGAGCGGGCCGTTGCTGGTCCGGTCGGTGAGCACCCCGATGGCGGTCTCGTGGGCCCCGGACTCCACCTGGCTCGCCGCGTGCTCGAGCACCGCTGCCGAGGTGGCGCAGGCGCGGGCGATCCACGGGCCGGAGTGGGCACCGGCGCCCAGCCGCCGGGAGAGGAGGGTGACGCCGTAGAACGCGGTGGGCTGGGGGACGGTCATCCCCAGGGCCCACTCGGTGATCTCCTCGGCCGGCAGCCCGCGCTCGGACAGCGCACGGCCGGTGACGTCGACCGCCATGTCGAGGCTGTTGAGCTCCGCGAGCGGGCCCTGCCACTTGGCGAACGGCGTGGACCAGGCGTACCCGACCGGGATGTAGGTCTGACTGAACTTCACTGGTCACTCCTTCGGCCCACGTGACGGATCGCCCACCATATTGCCTGACGATCATTTTTCTTGTCAATCGTTGATGGCCTCACCGCTTGCCGGCCGGCGACGGTGGGGCAGGGCGGGGCCGGGAGCAATCACTTAACGCCCTCAATGCTTGACTCTGACCATGACCTGCCGGAGGATGGCGGGGACGGGCGGTCGGTCACGCCGCAGACGGCGTGGGCTTCCGGACAGCAGTGGACGCACCCCTTTGGAGCGAGCTCGGCATGACGCAGCAGGTGCAGCCCCACGTCGACGACTTCGACGCGCGGGCTCCGGAGACCTTCGACAGCCCGCACGAGCTCTACCGACGGCTGCGGGCCCAGTGCCCCGTCGCCTGGTCCGGCGAGTACGGCGGCTTCTGGGCGCTCACCCGCTACGCCGACGTCGAGGCGGCGGCCCGGGACTCCGACCGCTACATCTCCTCCGTCAAGGCCGTCGTCCCCAGCGACCCACGCGGGATCCGGCGTCCGCCGCTGAACTTCGACGCGCCGGCCCACAGCCCGTTCCGGCGCGCCCTCGACCGCACGCTGCACCACAGCCGGCTGGAGCGCATCGCGCCCCGGCTGCGGGAGCACGCAGCGCGGGAGATCACCCCGTTCATCGAGGCCGGGACGAGCGACATCTGCACGAGCTTCGGCACCGTCTACCCGGCGTTCACCGCCGCCGAGTGGTTGAACCTCGAGCACTCCGAGGTCTACCGCCTTGCGGACGTCGCGAGCACCTGGGTGGACGCCTGGCGGCGCCAGGACGCCGACCTCGTCACCGAGAAGAGCGGCGAGATGTACGCGATGGCGCGTGCCCTGGTTGCCGACCGCAAAGCCAACCCCCGCCCGGTCGAGACCGACCCCGCGAGCTCGCTGCTCAGCGAGACCTACGAGGGCCGGCCGCTCGACGAGGAGCTCGTCGTCGGAGCCCTGCGCCAGTCGCTCGTCGTGGGGATGGTCGCTCCCCCGATCCTCTTCGGCGGCATCTGCGTGCACCTGTCGCGCGACCAGGAGCTCCAGCAGCGGCTGCGGGAGCAGCCCGAGCTCATCCCCGCGGCCATCGAGGAGTTCGTCCGGCTCTA
>DAHVRG010000175.1 GCA_027322565.1 Georgenia sp. | reverse complement strand
CGGTGGCCGCGCTGCGGGGGGTGCGCCGCGCGTGGCCGGACCGACGCGTGGTCCTCGCCGGCCCCGAGCCGCTCGGCCGGTGGTTCGCCGGGCTCGGCGTCGTCGACACGGTGGTCGAGGCCGTCGGCCTCGCGCCACTCTCGGTGGGAGGTCGTGGCGGGCACGTCGCCGTCGACCTCCACGGCCGCGGACCGCAGAGCCACCGGCTGTTGACGGCGACCCGGCCGGCACGTCTCGTCGCCTTCGCGTGCCCCGCCGCGACCCATCCGTCCCGGCCCGACGACGTCGCCCCGACGTGGCGGGACGACGAGCACGAGGTGGAGCGGTGGTGCCGGCTGGTCAGGGCGGCCGGCGGCGCGTGCGACGCGGAGGACCTGCGGCTGGCGGTGGAGCCCTCGCCCGACGCCCGGGACGCCGTGCTGCTGCACCCCGGCGCGGCGTCGGGGGCCCGGCGCTGGCCGGTGGAGCGCTGGCGGACCGTGGCCCGCCGGCTGGTGGCGGCGGGCCACCGGGTGCTCGTGACCGGCTCTGCCCCGGAGCGCGATCTCTGCGCCGCGGTGGTCGAGGGGATCCCCGGTGCGCAGGCGGTGGCCGGTCGGTCCGAGCTGCCCGAGCTCGCCGCACTCGTCGCCGGGTGCCGGCTGCTCGTCTGCGGGGACACCGGGGTGGCGCACCTCGCCACGGCGGTCGGGGCGCCGTCGGTGCTGCTCTTCGGGCCGACCGCGCCCGCCGAGTGGGGCCCGGCCGTGGACGTCGAGCGCCACGTCGTCCTCTGGCACGGCGACGGCAGCGGGGACCCGCACGGCGCCGACGTCGACCCGGCACTCGCCGCCATCACCGTCGACGAGGTGCTCGCGGCCGCCGGGTCGGTGCTCGCCGGTGTCGCCACCGGGTGACCCCGCGTCCGGCTCCCCCGAGATCGCCCCGCGGAGTGCTGGCAGGCGGCCGCTCAGGCCGTGCGGCTCAGGGCGGTGGCGAACCAGTCGACGGTGCGCCGCAGTCCCTCGTCCCACCCCACCCGGGGCTCCCAGCCGAGCGCGGTCCGGGCCAGCGTGGTGTCGGGCCGGCGTACCTCGGGGTCGTCGACGGGCCGCTCGACGTGCTCGATGCGCGACCGGCCGCCGGTCGCCGCGATGACTGCCTCGGCGATCTCCAGGACGGTGCGCTCCTCGGGGTTGCCGATGTTCACCGGGCCGGGAAGCTTGCCGGCGGCAAGCGCCAGCACCCCGGCGACGAGGTCCTCGACGTAGCACACCGACCGCGTCTGGTCGCCGTCGCCCGCGACGGTGAGCGGCTCGCCGGCCAGCCCCTGCCGGATGAAGGTGGGGATCGCCCGGCCGTCGTACGGGCGCATCCGCGGGCCGTAGGTGTTGAAGATGCGGACGATCCCGGTGTCGACGCCGTACGCGGTGCGGTAGGCCGTGACGAGCGCCTCGGCGTACCGCTTCGCCTCGTCGTAGACGCCGCGCGGGCCGATCGGGTTGACGTGCCCCCAGTAGTCCTCCGGCTGAGGGTGGACCTGCGGGTCGCCGTACACCTCGGAGGTCGAGGCGAGGACGAACCTGGCCCCCTTGTCCCGGGCGAGCCGCAGCGCGCGCTCCGTCCCCACCGAGCCGACGCGCAGCGTCTCGATCGGCAGCTCGAGGTAGTCCACCGGCGAGGCGGGCGAGGCGAAGTGCAGCAGGAGGTCGACGTCGCCGCGCACGTGCATGTTCTCGGTGACGTCGCAGTGGACGAGCTCGAACCCGGGGTGCCGGGCGAGGTGGGCGACGTTGCCGGGGGCCCCGGTGAGGAAGTTGTCGAGGCACACGACCCGCCACCCGGCGGACAGCAGCGCCTCGCACAGGTGGCTGCCGAGGAACCCGGCACCCCCCGTCACGACCGCGCGTCCGCTCCCGTCACGCTGCTGCGCCAACCTCGCTCCTCTCACCGTCCTCAGGATGGAGGTGCGCGGGGAGGTGTGCACGTCGAGCCGGCGCGCCGGGCCGGGCGGTCAGCGCGGCCGCGACGCGGGTCGGCGCAGGGCCAGGGGCAGGGTGAGGAGCGAGACCACGCCGCCGACGAGCACCGCCGTGCTGAAGGACGTGCCCGCCGCGACGGCCCCGATGACGACGGCGCCCAGGCCGGTACCGGCGTCGAAGCCGACGTTCCACACCGCGCTCGCCGACCCGTAGTGGGGCCGGTCGACGGACCGGAAGGCGAGCACGAGCGTGAGGTTCTGCAGTGCGCCGTAGCAGATCCCGACCACGGTGGCACCGGCGAGGAGGGCCGCGGTATGCGTGGCGGCGGGGTCGCGCACCGCCCACGCGACCATCGCCATGCCGACGCCGGTGAGGAGGACGAGCGGCCAGAGGAACCGGTGCGGGCCGAGCCGGTCGGCGAGTCCGCCGACCCGCCATCGGGCGATCGCCGCGGTGACGCTCAGGAGGAGGAGCGCGAGCGTGCTGAGGGCTGCGCTGCTGCTCATCTGCGCCATGAACGTGATGAGCGCGCCACCGGCGAGGGTGACCCCGAGGAGGAGCAGCATGGGCCGCAGCAGCCGCAGGTAGGGCGCCCGGTCCTGGGGCTCGGGCACGTGCTCGAGGCGGCGGGCCAGGGCGAGGGCGGGGACCTCCCCGAGCGCCGGCAGCACACCGACGGCGAAGACGACCCCGTACCCGAGCTTCTCGACGATCCACGGGCCCGCGGAGAGGAAGAGCACCTGGGGGCCGGCGATGGCGAGCCCGTAGGCGCCGATCGCCCGCCCCCGCCGGGCGGGCTCGACGAGCTCGGCGACGAGGGCGCTGCCCGTGACCGTGACGACGCCGAAGCCCACGCCGCGCAGCGCGGAGAGGGCGAGGACCGGTCCGAGTGCGTCGCTGACCCCGAACGCCGCCGACGGCAGCCCGAGGAAGAGCATCCCCGCGACGAGGACCGGTGCCCAGCCCAGCCGTCGCAGCGCCGTCGGGACCACCACCTGGGTGAGCACCGTGACAAGCATGAGGACGCCGTTGACGAGACCCGCTCCGGTGGCGTCCGCGCCGCCGTGCACCGCCCACAGCGGCGCCACCGGGAGCAGCGCGGCGTACCCGGAGAACCCCAGGGCGGTCATCGCGAGGAGCAGCGGTACGCCGGGGGCGCGCCAGACCGGTTCGTTCATCGAGGGTCGCCGGACGCGGACCCGCCGCGGGGTGGGATGGGCATGGTGTGCAGGCTAACCGGTCTGCCGAGGGCGTGGCGGAGCCCGATATTCGGTGGCCCGGGACGCCGCCGGCTTCCTACGCTCAGCCCCATGACCTTCATGCTGATGGTGCGTCGTGTCCGGGGCGCACGCGCGCTCCCGATGGAGCTTCTTCCGACTCTCCCCTGACTGGGCCCGCACCGTCGTCACCGACGCCGGGGTGAAGGCCGGGGACACCGTCCTCGACCTCGGTGCCGGCGCCGGAGCGCTCACCGACCCCCTGGTGGCAGCGGGCGCCCACGTCATCGCACTGGAGAAGCACCCGGGCCGGGCGTCCGGGCTACGACGACGGTTCACCGGATCGCCGGTGGTCGTCGTCGAGGCCGACATCCGTGACCTGCGGCTGCCGGCGCGGCCGTTCCGGGTGGTGGCCAACCCGCCGTTCCACCTGGCACGGCCGCTGGTGGCCGAGCTGCTCCGCGCCCGGTTGCTGCTCAGCGCCGACCTCGTGCTGCGCCGGGACACCGCCCGGAACCTCGCCGCGGGGGCGGCTCGCCGCGGCTACGTCGTCGAGCTCGGCCGCCGCGTGCCCCGGACCGCGTTCCGACCGGCCCCGAGCGCGGACGCGGCGGTGCTGCGGATCCGCCGCGTCCCCGCACCACCTGCGAGGACACGTCCCTGAGCTCGCACATCCGGCCCGCGTCCGGAGGTGGGCAGACCTCCGGACCGCCCCCGCGGCTCAGCCGTCGAGGAACGTGCACACGCAGGCCCGGTTGCCCTCCGGGTCGGTGAGGACGGTGAACGACGGCGCCCGTGAGTCGTCCACCACCCGCCCGCCGGCAGCCACCGCGGCGGCGATGCGCTCCTCGGCGACGTCGTGCGGCACCCACACGTCGAGGTGGAACCGCTGGCGTGGGGTCTCGTGCCGGTCGGTGCCCTGGAACCACAGCGTGGGCAGCTGCCCGCCCGGGTCCACGACCTCGCCGTCCGTGACCGCGTCCGGGTCCCCGCGGAGGAGGGCGGCCCAGAAGGGCGTCTGCACCGCGGCGTCGGCGGTGTCGAGGCCGACCTCGACCTGCGCCACCGCTTCCGGCTGCGCCGCGACCCCCTGCTCGCGGGCCACCCGGCTGATCTCCCGCGCGAGGTCGACGTCCCGCTGGGTCACCGCACCGACGTCGTGGCTGACGAGGCGGAGGTCGACGTGCGGGTAGCCGAGGGTGACGTCCGGGTGGTGGTTGGCGCGTTCGGCGAGCTCGGTGATCGACGTGACGAGGCGCAGGCCGGAGACGAAGTCCCCGGTGCGGAAGCGCGTGTGGAGCGCCCGGTTGAGCATGCGCCAGTCGGACAGACCGGCCTCGCGGATCTGCTGCGTCGTGAGCCTGGCCATGGTCCACCGTGGCACGGGCCGGACCCGTCCGCCAGACCCAGCGCTGGCCGGCCCCCTTGGAGTGTGGGCACAGTGGGGACGGTCGCCGACACCGGAGGGAGCACCGCCATGAACGGTGAGGGCACGAAGCGCACGCGCGCGGTCGAACCGTCGACGTGGGTGGGGGTGGCACTGGCCGTCGTGGCGATCGCCTTCGTCGTCCAGAACCGCACGACGGTGACCATCCAGCTGTTCTGGCTCAGCCTCGGCGCCCCGATGTGGCTGGTGCTGCTGCTCATCTTCCTCGTCGGCTGGGCCGTGGGGGCGCTTGTGCGTCGCCGCCGGGCCCGACGCTCGGTGCGCTCCGGTGGCAGGTCACCGGCGGCGCTGGTACCAAGGTCGTCCCCCGAAACCCGACGAACAGGAGGACGACATGGGTCGCGTTGAGGAGTCGATCGACGTCGACGTGCCGGTGAGCACCGCATACAACCAGTGGACGCAGTTCGAGTCCTTCCCCCAGTTCATGGACGGCGTCGAGTCGGTCACCCAGGTCACCGACACCGCGAGCACCTGGGTGACGACAGTGGGCGGGCGGCGCCAGACCTTCACCACCGAGGTCACCGAGCAGCACCCGGACGAGCGCATCGCGTGGCGCAGCACGGCCGGGGACGTCGACCACGCCGGCGTCGTCACCTTCCACCGGCTCGACGACCACAAGACGCGCGTGATGATCCAGATCGACTGGGAGCCGACGGACACGAAGGAGAAGCTCGGTGCCGCCGTCGGCGCAGACACGCGCCAGGTCCGGGCCGACGCCCGACGGTTCAAGCAGTTCATCGAGAACCGGGGCGTCGAGACCGGTGGCTGGCGAGGCGACGTCGAGCGCCCCGACTGACACCTCGGCGGGCGCCGCCGGTCACCCGGCCGCGGCACCCACCAGCTCGGCGAGCGCGGCATCGGCGTGGGCGAGGTCCGCCCGGTCGTACGTCGACGTCGAGGCCATGACCTCGTCCGCACCGGTGCGCTCGACGAGCACGGCCAGCTCCCGCGCCACCTCTTCCGGTGTGCCGTGGATGCTCGCCGACAGGCTCTCCTCGATCGTCCGTCGCTGCTTCTCCGTCGGCCGACGGTCACGGAGCGCGGCGACGGGCTCGAGGGGTGGGAACGCGCCCGTCGTGCGCGACTCGGCCATCGCCCACGCCTCGGGGAGCAGCAGCTCACGGGCCCGCGAGCGCGACTCCGCGACCATGAGTTACTCCTATGTCAAGCCGCTACCGCGTAGGCGGGTGCGGCGGCGGTTGAGTGGTCGTTCTTCAGGGTGTTGAACACG
>DAHVRG010000166.1 GCA_027322565.1 Georgenia sp. | reverse complement strand
ACGGTCCCTCACATGTTGTGCCGCAGGTAGGCCGGCTCGCGCAGCCCGAGGACGGCCTCGGTGAGCCGCACGGCGTCGACCGTCGGGGCCACCTGGTGGGTGCGCACGACGCGCGCTCCGGCCGCGACCGCCAGGGTGGTGGCGGCGAGGGTGCCGTGGAGCCGGTCCTCCGGGCCGCGGTCGAGGGTCTCGCCGATGAAGTCCTTGTTCGACACGGCGGCGAGCACCGGGAGCCCGATGGCGGCGACCTCGGGCAGGCGCCGAAGGAGCTCGAGGGTGTGGACCGTGTTCTTGTTCAGGTCCGGGCCGGGGTCGATGAACAGACGCTCCTCCGGGACACCGGCGGCGGTCAGCGTGTCGACGCGCTCGCGGAGGAACGCCACGACCTCGGCGACGACGTCGGTGTACTGCGGCCGGGGGAGGTGGACGTGCGGCGCGGCCACGGAGTGCGTGACGACGACCGAGGCCCGGCCCTCGCTGAGCAGCTCGACCATCTCGGGCTCGCGGGCGCCGTTGGTGTCGTTGACGACGCTCGCGCCGGCGTCGATCGCGGCGGCCGCGACCGGTGCCCGGGTGGTGTCGACGGAGATGACGACGTCGCTGTGCTCGGCGATCGCCGCGACGAGCGGCACCACGCGGTCGACCTCCTCGGCGACCGGGACGGGCGGGGTCTCGGGGGAGAACGGCACGCCGCCGATGTCGACCCAGTCCGCACCGGCGTCCACGGCGGCAACTGCGGCGGCCACGGCACGGTCGAGCGCGAACGTCGCCCCCCGGTCCCAGAAGGAGTCCGGGGTCCGGTTGACGATGGCCATGACGGCCACACGCCGGGAGAAGTCGAAGGTGCGGCGCCCGATGGTGCGGCGCGGGGCGACCAGCGCGGGCAGAGGGGCGCTCACCGCTGGGCCGCGCGGTCGGTCTGCTGCGCGACGAGCGCCCGCCGGACGGCGTCGCGGTCCTCGCTCACCAGACGGCGCAGCGCCGGCGGGGCGTCGGGGTGCGCCGCGAGCCACTCGTCGGTGCGGGCGAGCACGTCCACCCCGAGCTCGTCGGCGAGCCCGGCGAGCGCGAAGGGATACAGGCCGGTGACGATGCCCTGGGCCATCTCGCTCGTGCGCTCGCGCCACACCCGCTCGAGGGAGTCGAAGTAGCGGTCGACGAACGGGACGAGGAGCGCGCGGTCGTGGACGTCGGTGAAACCGTCGACGACGGCGTCCTGGAGGGCGTTGGGCAGGTCGTCGCGCTCGACGACCGACTCCCACACCCGCTCCTTGGCCTCTGCCGTGGGGATGATCGCCCCCGCCCGGGCGGCGGCCTGGCGACCCGCGGCGGTCGGGTCGCGGCGCGACTCGGCCGCGATCGCCTCGTCGTCCGCGCGTCCACCCGCCGCCAGCGCGGTGAGGAGGGTCCAGCGCAGGTCGGTGTCGACGTCCAGGCCGGGGAGGGTGCGGCTGCCGTCGAGCAGCCCGGCCACGATGTCGAGATGGGCGTCGGTGGCCGCCTCCTGCGCGAAGGCCCGGACGAGCTGGAGCTGGGAGTCGGAGCCCGGCGCCGCGTCACGCGCGAGCTCCCACAGCCGGTCCACCACCCGCGGGGTGAGCTCCGCGCGGCGTTCCGGCGCCGTGTAGGCCCGCAGCGCGAGGCTGAGCTGGCGCAGCAGGACGAGGACGACGGTCGACTCGGTCTCGGCCCCGATGTTGCCGAGCACGAGCTCGATGAGCTCACCGGCCGGCACCTCGCCGTCGCGGGTCATGTCCCAGGCCGCCGCCCAGACGAGCGACCGGGCGAGGGAGTCGGGGAAGCCGCCGAGATGGTCGACGGCGGTGCGCAGGGACTGCTCGTCGAGCCGGACCTTGGCGTAGGCGAGGTCCTCGTCGTTGAGCAGCACGAGGTCGGGCCGCCGCGTGCCGACGAGCTCGGGGATCTCGGTGCGCTCCCCGTCGACGTCGGTCTCGACCCGGACGGTGCGCTCGAGACGGGTCACGCCGTCGCGCTCGACGACGTCGTAGCCGCCGATGACGAGCCGGTGCGGGCGCTGCACCGGGTGCTCCGGCGGCACCTCCTGCAGGACGGCGAAGGCGGTGATGACCCCGTCGGCGTCGGTGGTGAGCTCGGGCCGCAGCAGTGTGACACCCGCCTCCTCCAGCCACACGCGGGACCAGGCGGCGAGGTCGCGGCCGCTCGTCGCCTCGAGCTCGGCGAGCAGGTCCCGCAGCTCGGTGTTGCCCCACTCGTGCTTGGCGAAGTAGCGGCGCACGCCGGTGAGGAAGGCGTCCCGGCCCACCCAGGCGACGAGCTGCTTGAGCACCGAGGCGCCCTTGGCGTAGGTGATGCCGTCGAAGTTGACCTCGACGTCCTCGAGGTCGCGGATCTCGGCGACGATCGGGTGGGTGGAGGGCAGCTGGTCCTGCCGGTAGGCCCACGACTTCTCCAGCGAGGAGAACGTCGTCCACGCGTCGCGCCAGCGGGTGGCCTCGGCGGTCGCGAGGGTCGACATGTACTCGGCGAAGGACTCGTTGAGCCACAGGTCGTTCCACCAGCGCATGGTCACGAGGTTGCCGAACCACATGTGGGCGAGCTCGTGGAGGATCGTGACGACACGGCGCTCTACCGTCGCCTCGGGCACCTTGGAGCGGAAGACGTAGTTCTCCAGGAAGGTGACCGCGCCCGCGTTCTCCATCGCGCCGGCGTTGAACTCCGGCACGAAGAGCTGGTCGTACTTCTCGAACGGGTAGGGCCGGTCGAAGGCCTCCTCGAAGAAGGCGAAGCCGGCCCGGGTGACGTCCATGATGTTCTCGGCGTCGAGGTGCTCGGCGAGCGAGGCGCGGCAGTAGACCCCGAGCGGGACGGTCCGGCCGTCGGAGCTGGTGAGCTCACCGCTGACCCGGTGGTAGGGCCCGGCGATGACCGCCGTGATGTAGCTCGGGATCCGCGGCGTGGGGGCGAAGCGCCAGACGCCGGCGTCGTGGTGGTCCGGTGCCGGCTCCGGCTCGGGGGTGGGGGAGGTGGAGACGACCGTCCAGTGCCGGGGCGCGGTGACGGTGAAGCGGAAGCTCGCCTTGAGGTCGGGCTGCTCGAAGACGGCGAAGACCCGGCGGGAGTCGGCGACCTCGAACTGGCTGTAGAGGTAGACCTCGTCGTCCACCGGGTCGACGAACCGGTGCAGGCCCTCGCCGGTGCGCATGTAGCGGGCGTCGGCGACGACGAGCAGCTCGTTGCGCTCCTCCAGGTCGGTGAGCGTGATGCGGGCGCCGTCCCACGCGTGGGGGTCGAGGTAGCGGCCGTTGAGCCGGATCTCGTGGACGGTGTCGGCGATGAGGTCGACGAACGTGCTCGCACCGGTGCGGGCGGAGAAGGAGATCGTCGTGCGGGAGGCGAACACCCGTTCCCCGCGGGTGAGGTCGAGCTCGACGTCGTAGGACTCGACGTCGACCAGCGCCGCGCGCTCGGCGGCCTCCTGGCGGGTGAGGTTCTCTCCGGGCACGGTGACTCCTTCTGCGCGACGGTCGCCGGTGGAGGGACGACCGCCTCGATCCTGCCACGCCGCCGCCGGGCGACACACGCGCATAGTGCCGCGGTCGGCGTCGAGCCGAGCCCGCGCCGGTGCGGAGTCCCGGACCGACCATCGGTAGTAAAACGTTATCGATAACGATTGACAAACCGGTGTGAGCGCAGCCATAGTCGGGGGCGGCCACGGCTGATGACGACCGGAAGTGATCTCGATGACGACTCCACCACCCCCCAGGGTGCTGTCGCCGTTGCCACCCGCCGACCGGCGGACCCTCGCCGGTCGGTCGATCGACTCGCCCCCTGACCAGAGGACGGAACCATGACAGCTCGCAAGACACTGGCGACCATGGCGACGGTGGTGGTCGCGGCCCTCGGGCTCGTGGCCTGCGGCAGCGACGACGGCGCCGGAGGAGGTGACGGAGACGTCGCGATGACCTTCTGGCACAACTCGACCACGGGGGAGGGCAAGGAGTACTGGGAGAACACCGTCGCGGACTTCGAGGCGGCCAACCCCGGGGTGACGATCTCCATCCAGTCCATCCAGAACGAGGACATGGACGGGAAGCTGCAGACCGCCCTCAACTCCGGGGACGCACCGGACATCTTCATGGCGCGGGGCGGTGGCAAGCTGGCCGACGTCGTGGCCGCCGGCCAGGCGCTGGACC
>DAHVRG010000152.1 GCA_027322565.1 Georgenia sp. | reverse complement strand
GCGAGGTCGTCGAGGCGGTGCTCGACGAGCACGACGGTCGCGCCGGTGCGGGCTGTCGCGGCTGCCACCGCGGCGCGGACGTCGGCCACGCCCGCCGGGTCGAGCATGGACGTCGGCTCGTCGAGGAGCAGCACCTCGGGGTCGGTGACGAGCGCCGCGGCCAGGGCGACCCGCTGCGACTCGCCGCCGGACAGCTCGCCGGTGCGCCGCTGCCGCAGGTGCGCGGCACCGACCTGCGCGAGGGCGGCGTCGATGCGGGCTCCGATGGTCGCCGGGTCGGTCGCGTGGTTCTCCAGCGGGAGCGCGACCTCCTGCTCGACGTCCGGCAGGCACACCGCCGAGCTCGGGTCCTGGGCGAGCACCCCGACGTGGCGGGAGAGGTCCACCACCCGCGCGTCCGTCGTCACGGTCCCGCACACCCTGACCTCCCCGGTGAGCCGCGCGGTGACCGAGTGGGGCACGACGCCGGTGATGCACTGCAGGACGGTCGACTTCCCCGACCCCGACGCCCCGAGGAGGAGGACCTGCTCGCCGCACCGCACGTGCAGGTCCACCCGGTCGAGGACCGGCGCGGCGCGGCGCGGGACGCGGACGGAGACGTCGTCGAGGGTGACTGTCGCAGCCAGGGTCGGCTCAGGCACGGCCCGCGACCTCCCGCCCGATGGCGAAGTTGTCGACGACGCCGGTGCGGGCCAGGCCGTCGACGACGACCTTGGCGAGCAGCCCACCGAGCACCGCCCCGGAGACCAGCTGCATACCGAGGCGGAGCAGGAAGATGTCCTGCCCGTACCAGCCCGCGCGGAACGCGGAGTAGAAGAACACCAGTCCCGCACCGAGCAGCCCGGACAGCGCAAAGACCGTCCACCCGAACCGGCGGTAGCGGGTGACCATGAAGGGCAGCTCGCTGCCCAGCCCCTGGATCGCCGCGGCGATCATCAGCGTCGGGCCCACCGGGGAGCCGAGGAAGATGACCTCGACGACGGAGGCGATGACCTCGGCCACGACCCCGGCGAACGGACGCCGCACGACGGCGATGACGATCGGGGCGACGATGAGCCACCCGCCGAGCAGGACGTGCTGGGCGAGGTCGCCGGCCGGCCCCATGAGGACTGCCAGGCCGTTCCACGCCTGGACCAGGACCCAGTAGACGAAACCGAAGACGACGCCCAGGACCACCATGAGCATGAGGTCCTTGAGCTCCCAGAAGGGTGCGCGACGCTCGGTCACCGGGACTGCCCCACGCTCGGGGAGCCGACGGACAGCGTCAGGTGGGAGACGACGTGCGGGATGCTCGCCCCCACCTGCGCCCAGGCGTCGACGGCGGTGGCCAGCACCTCGGCGACGTCGCCCGCGAGCCGGGTGGCGTAGTGCGCGGGACCGGTCGCGGTGCCGCGGCGCTGGGCGGCGGCGATGGCGGCCTCGATGGGGACCATGTGGTCGCCGTCGTCGGAGCTGCCGTCGAGGAGCGGGTACAGCGACCACTGGGCGACGGCCGCGACTCCGGTGAGCGGGACGTCCACCGGGTCCGCGACGGGCAGGCCGGTGACCGAGAGGTCGCACGTCCGCTCGCCCGGGCAGCCCCGGGAGAGGAGCACGTGGGCGACGACATGCCCGCCGTCGCTGCGTCGGGAGGCGGCGGCGACGACGCCGGCGAGGTAGCGCGCGAGTCGCTGCTCCGCCGGTGCCTCCGCCGCACCGACGTAGGTGCTCACCTCGTCGGTCTCGAGGACGAGGCCGGCGGTGAGGCCCGCCTGCGAGACGTCGTCGAGCGCGTCGAGGATGACCCGCACGAAGTCGTCGCAGTGGGGGTGGATGCTGAACCGCGCTCCGATGCCGAGCTGCGTCGGGGCAGCGGTGGTCGCGGTCTGTGGGATGGTGCTCATCTGGGCCCTCTCAGGCCCCAGGGGTACCTCAAGACCATCCGACGACGTGTCGCCGGATGGTGCCCTGCTCCCTACGCCGGTACGAACCGGATCAGGTTCACGGGTCTGCGGACTCTCCGCACTCTCAGCGCCGTCGGCGCTCCCCGGGGGTTGTGCCCGACCCTACGCAGCGGCCATCGGGCTGTCCAGGTTGTCCGGTTCGCGGGCACCCGGCCGCGCCCGAGCGGGCCTCCTAGCGGACCGGTAGCGTCGTACGACGGCGGTCGACGGCCTCGGGATCCACTTCCTCCACCGCCGGTCACCCCGCGCAGATGCGACGCCGCTGGTGCTCACACACGGCTGACCCGGCAGCATCGCCGAGTTCGTCCACGTCGTCGACGAGCTGGCCGAGCCGGCCGACGGCCGCACTCCGGCGTTCCACGTCGTCGCCCCGTCCCTGCCGGGCTTCGGGTTCAGCGACCGGCCGGGCACCACCGGATGGGGCATCGAGCGGATCGCCGCCGCCTGGACGGAGCTCATGGGACGGCTCGGCTACGACCGGTTCCTCGCGCACGGCGGCGACTGGGGCGCAGTGGTGACGACCATCCTCGGCGGCCGGTTCCCGGAGCAGGTCATCGGCATCCACACCACCGTGGCGCAGCCCCCACCCGGTCTGTCCACGGAAGGGCTCACCCCGCCCGAGCTCGCCTGGGTGGAGGAGTCCCGTGACGGACGGCGCCACCATCTGCCACCTCCAGGAGCTGTCACCACCGCAACCCCGCCGATGGGTTGCGCCTCACCCTGCCCGGGCCGGCTTGGTGGCGCGGATGATCGCGCTGTGCATACCGTCGGCGACCCCGTGGGTGAGCTCCACGTCAGTGTCGACGAACCCGGCCGCGGCGAGACCGTCGAGATACTCGGTGCGGGACAGGGCGCCGGCGACGCATCCCACGAAGCTGCCGCGCTCGGCACGGTCGGCGGGGGTGAGACCGTCCTCCGCGACGACGTCGGAGACTCCGACGCGCCCTCCGGGGACGAGTACGCGGAACATCTCGGCGAGCACGGCGGGCTTGTCGGTGGACAGGTTGATGACGCAGTTGGAGATCACGACGTCGACACTGGCGTCGGGCAGGGGCAGGTCCTCGATGGTGCCCTGGCGGAACTCGACGTTCGTCGCACCGGCACGGGCGGCGTTCGCGCGCGCGAGCTCGAGCATCTCGTCGGTCATGTCGACGCCGTACGCGAAGCCGGTTGGACCCACCCGTCGCGCGGACAGCAGGACGTCGATCCCGCCGCCGGAGCCGAGGTCGAGGACCCGGTCCCCCTCGCGGAGCTCGGCTACCGCGGTCGGGTTACCGCACCCCAGGCTGGCTGAGACTGCGGCCTGCGGCAGTCCGTCGATGTCCGGCATGTCGTACAGGCCCGCGCCGAAGACCGCCTCCTGCCCCGCCGCACCGCAGCCCGATCCCGACCCGCAGCAACCGTCGTCCTCGATGGAGACGCCCGCGGCCGCCGACCGTGCCGCCGCGGCGTACCTGGCGCGGACCTGCTCCCGGACCTGCTCGTTCACACTCATGACCCACTCCCGACATCGCATCGACAGATTTCGATATGAAGAGTCCCGCTCCCATCGACGCATGTCAATACGTGTGCCAGGATTGTGGGCATGACGTCGCTGCTCCCGCTCGCCGCCACCGACGACGCCGGGTGCTGCTCGCCCGCCGCCGAGGTTCTGGACGCGGAGGCGGCGCGGGACGCCGCCGCGGTGTTCAAGGCGCTGGCCGACCCCACGCGGCTACGGCTGCTGTCGATCATCTCCGCGCGGCCCGAAGGAGAGGCGTGCGTCTGCGACCTGACCGACCCAGTCGGACTGTCCCAGCCGACGGTCTCCCACCACATGACCACCCTCGCCAAGGCCGGGCTGGTCACCCGGGAGCAGCGCGGCAGGTGGGCCTACTTCGCCGTCGCTCCCGGTGCTCGGGCGATCGTCGAGCGCACTCTCGCAGCTGTGCTGGGCACCGACCGATGAGCGGGGTGACACCCCCGAGCGTGCTCTTCGTCTGCGTGCACAACGCCGGCCGTTCCCAGATGGCGGCCGGCTTCCTGCGCGATATGGCCGGCGATCGTGTCGACGTCCGGTCCGCCGGATCCGTACCTGCAGACCAGGTCAACCCGGTCGCCGTAGCGGCCATGGGCGAGGTCGGCATCGACATCGCCACACAGCAGCCCAGGGCGCTGACGACCGACGCCGTGTCGGCCTCCGACGTCGTGGTGACGATGGGCTGCGGTGACGTGTGCCCGGTGTTCCCCGGCAAGCGCTACGAGGACTGGGCGCTCGAGGACCCCGCCGGTCAGGACCTCGACACGGTCCGGCGCATCCGGGAGGAGATCCGGTCCCGCGTCGTCGACCTGCTCGAGTCGATGGACATCTCGAGCGTGTAGGGGCTCGAACGGCAGGCAGCGAGCCGTCACCTCACGCCGCCGCCGCCTGTGAGATGCCAGCGAACCTGTCACCTCTGCACCGAACGTAACGCTTGAGATTCCGCGGTTTCCCGTTGGCCCTAGAACCTCGTCCTCGGCCATGTTTGTCATCGAAGTTGGCACCGTTTCGAAGGCGCTACGTCGGGTGACCCACTCAAAGTCGATGTGCGAGCCCCAGGAGACGGCGAGCCGCCGGGACCGAACGGTGCAGGGTCACAATCTCGACGACAGCAGCACCTTTGCGGACCTCGGCTCATCCCCAAGCACCCTCACCGCAGGAGGATC
>DAHVRG010000140.1 GCA_027322565.1 Georgenia sp. | reverse complement strand
CCCGTTCTCACCGCACCGCTCGAAACGCTTCCGAAAGCGGCCCGGCGCATCCAGGCTCAGGCGGAGTCGGACGGCGCGCCGGTCGCTGCTCGCCGGCCCTCCTCGCGCGCCTGCTCCAGGAGCGACTCGAGCCGGCGACGGGAGCGGCGGCGCCCCTGGACCACCGCGCCGACGAGCAGGGCGAGCCCGAGGAGGACGAGGAGCTGCGGCCACGGGACCGCCCACACGGCGCTCTCGGCGACGACCGGCTCGAGGGTCGAGCTCGTGCCGTCCATCGTGGCGACCTCCGGCACGAGGGTCACGGTGACCGGGACCCGCACGAGGGGCCACACGTCGTCGACCTCGACGGTGATCTCCCGGGTGTCGCCCGGGAGGAGCTCCTGGCGGGGCTGGTCGGCCGCGGGGAACGTGACCTCGCGGCCGCCGACGTCGACGGTCCCCTCGGCGAAGAGCCGGGTGTTGCCCTCGTTGTGCACCTCGAAGGTCACCGTGGCGTGCCCTGGGCGCGCGGGGTTCCAGGAGAGGTCGTACCGCGTGACGACGCCCTCCAGGGCGGCAGCGGGGGTGACCTCGCCCGTCACGCGGGTGAGCACCCGGACCCCGATGCGGCTGACGACACCGACGTTGGTGCCGTCCTCGGCTGCCTGCACGGAGGTGACCGACGCCGTGATCCCGGCCGCATGGTCGCCGGGCTCGGTCCGCTCGGGGACCGTGACGGTGAACTCGACGACCTCCGTCTCCCCCGCCTCGACGGTCACCGACTCGGGGATGGAGATCCACGTGCCCGCCGCCACCGACTCCTCCCCCGGGGCGAGCGTGTCGAACCGGCCGGTCCGGGTGTAGAAGCCGTCGGCCGCGGTGAGCTCGAAGGTCACCGGCTCCTGCCCGACGTTGCGGACGGCGATCCGGTCGGTGACGGACTCGCCGGGGTCGAGCGTGTGCTCGACGGCGCGCCGGCCGTCCGGGCCCTCCTCGTCGGCGGGCGAGACCGCCCAGCGCTCGGCGGGCGGCTCGGGCGTGGCCGCGGCGGACGCCGTCGCGGTGAGGAGCCCGGGCGTGAGGACGGCGAGGAGCGCCGCGAGGAGGAGGGTGACGCGGCGTACGGGAAGGCGGAGAGTCACGGTCATCACGGTAGGTGAAGGACGGGTCGGGGCCGCGGACCGCGGCCCCGACCCCTCGTGGCTGCTCGGTCGGGGACCGGTCAGTAGGCGTCCTCCCAGAGGCTGAGGGTGATGGTCGCCGAGTAGCTGCCGGGCGCGACGTCCGCCGGCGTCTTGAGGAAGAGGTCGGCGTTGGCCTCCCACTCCCCGATGGCGTGGGCCTCGTTGGATTCCATGGCCAGCGCGAGCAGCTCCTGCCCGGTGAGGCCATCTCCCCCGTCGTCCAGGACGGTATCCACCTCCTCGCCGGGCGCGACCTCACCGTCGTTCTCGGTGAGCAGCTCGGGCACCCAGCCCAGGTGCTCCGGCCCGATCTCCGGCGCGCCGTCGGCCGTGAAGGCCGACGACTGGCCGACGACGTACCAGAAGACCCCCTCCGGGATGTCCTCGCGGTCGTCGCTCACGGTGACCGTCGGCAGGGTGCCGTCGAACCGGCGGACCTCCGGGTCCTCCGAGTCCACCTCGGTGAGCGTCGTCGAGTCGGCGGCGACGCTCATGGTCAGGGCACCGACGGGCGGCAGCGCCTCGATGTCGACGCTGACGTCCACCTCGTTGCTGCCGACCTCGTCGGCGATCGCCGCACCGGCGACGCCGGTCAGCAGCAGTGCCCCCACAGCGCCGACACCGGCGCGGGTAAGTAGCCCCTTGTTCTTCATTCGCTTCCCTCCGAATCCCGGCCGTCACGTGTCCGAACCGGACCTGCTGGCGGCCGGACCTTCCGGCCGCCGGGGTGCCGCCGTGGCGGACCGCCCCGTACCGCGCCGCCCTGCTGCGGCGCTGAGGTGCCCGGTCGGGTGACCGGGCGGTGAGCCAAGACGTGTGCGCGCGTCGCTCGGGCGCCCGCCGTGGACGCGATGTCCCCGTGGACCCGCCGGCACACGGCGGGCAGGGTGGAGGAGGACATTTCGAGCAATTTGTGCTGCACCTTTGCTGGGGACCCCGCGATGGATCGATGGCTCACCGTGAGCGATATCGCAGATGTTAGCGGAAACAATGCCTCCACTCCGGGGATTTCGACAGGCGGGCTCCCATACCTTGCACGAGCCTCACAGCGCCTCGACGGCAGCGGCGACAGTCGCCAGCCCGGACCGGTACCGCTCGAGGTACGCGGCGTACCCGGCGACGTCCTCCGGCGCGGGCTCCACGGTGTGGAACCGGGCCCGCGCGAAGACCCGTCCGTCGAGGTACTCGGCCAGGCCCACACCGGGGACGTCCCGCAGGTAGGCGGCGAGCACCGCCATCCCCCAGGCTCCCCCCTCCGAGGCGGTCTCCCCGACGGCGACCGGTGCCGCGAGCGCCCCGGCGAGGAGCCGCTGGGAGACACCGGGGGTGCGGAAGATCCCGCCGTGCGCGAGCATCCGGTCCACCGCGACGCCCTCCGTGGCGAGCACCTGCATCCCCAGGCTCAGCGTGCCGAACACCCCGTAGACCTGGGCCCGGACGAAGTTGGCCAGGGTGAGGCGGCTGTCGGGTGTGCGCACGACGAGGGGGCGCCCCTCCGCCAGGTCGGCGATCGGCTCCCCCGCCAGGTAGTTGTAGGCGAGCAGCCCGCCGGCGTCGGTCTCGCCGTCGAGCGCCTCGCGCAGCAGCGTCTCGTAGACGGTGTCGGACGGGACCGGGGACCCGGCAGCGGCGGCGAAGCGCTCGAAGAGCCCGACCCAGGCAGCCAGCTCGCTCGCCCCGTTGTTGCAGTGGACCATCGCCACCGGGTCGCCGGCCGGCGTCGTCACCAGGTCGATCTCGTGGTGCATGTGCTGGAGCGGCCGCTCGAGCACGACCATCGCGAAGATACTCGTCCCCGCGCTCACGTTGCCGGTGCGCGGCGCGACGGCGTTGGTCGCGACCATCCCGGTACCGGCGTCACCCTCGGGCGGGCAGAGCGGGACGCCGGGTTCCAGCGTGCCGGAGGGGTCGAGGAGCGCCGCCCCCTCGGGGGTGAGCACACCGGCCGGCTGCCCTGCGGTGAGCACCTGCGGGAGCAGCTCGGCGATGCGCAGACCGCCCGTGCGGTCCGCCACCAGGGTGTCGAACCGCTCGAGCATCGTCTCGTCGTAGCCGCCGGTCGCCGGGTCGATCGGGAACATCCCCGAGGCGTCGCCGACGCCGAGCACCCGGCGCCCGGTGAGGCGCCAGTGGACGTAACCGGCGAGCGTGGTGAGGAAGCGGACCTGCGGGACGTGCGGCTCCTCGTCGAGGATCGCCTGGTACAGGTGCGCCACCGACCACCGCAGCGGGATGTTGACCCCGAAGAGCGGCGACAGCTCGGCGGCGGCCGGGCCGGTCGTCGTGTTTCGCCAGGTCCGGAAGGGGACGAGCAGCTCGTCGTCACCGTCGAAGGCGAGGTACCCGTGCATCATCGCCGAGACGCCCATGGCGCCCACCGTGCGGAGCGGCACGCCGTGGAGCCGCTCCACCTCGGCGGCGAGGTCGGCGAAGGCGCCCTGAACACCGGCCCAGACGGCGTCGAGGGAGTAGGTCCACATCCGGTCGACGAACTCGTTCTCCCACTCGTGGGACCCCGTGGCGAGGACCGTGTCGGGCTCCGGGCCGACGAGGCAGGCCTTGATGCGGGTCGACCCGAGCTCGATCCCCAGCGCCGTGCGCCCCTCGATGACCGCCACCCGCGCGGCGTCACCGCCGCCCGCCGGGCGCGTCTCGGTCTCGTCTGAGCGCGGCTTCGCCACAGCACACCTCCGTGGTGTCGGTTCGTCCTCGAGTCGCTTCGATGTTAGCGCTCACGGAGCCCGGCGGGAAATATCCGCACATCGGCCGTCGCGAGCCTGTGGTCTCCCCTACTCGCCGGCCACGTGGTACCCGCGGGTCGAGTCACGGGCCACGAGACGCGGCGAGACGCTCTCGACGCCGGGCGAGGGGCGCCCCTCGATGGCGGCGAAAAGCCGTGCCGCGGCCCGGCGGCCGAGCTCCTCCAGGCACATGTCTACGCTCGTCAGGCGTGGCCGGGAGTGGGCGACGATGACCTCCCAGTTGTCGTGGCCGGTGACCGCAACGTCCTCCGGGACGCGCAGCCGGTGCTCGCGCAGGGTGTCGAGGGCGCCGCGGGCGATCTGGTCGCTGCCGCAGATGACGGCGTCGACGTCGGCCTGCATGCCGACGATCGTCTCGACGGCGGTGCGCCCCCACGCCTCGTCCCACGACCCGTACACCGCCCGGCCACCGACCGGCTCGAGGCCTGCGGCCGCCAGGGCCTCGGTGGCTCCCTGGACGCGCTCGCGGGCGGCACCGTAGGACTCGTCGCCGCTGACGATCGCGATGCGCCGGCGTCCCCGCGCGAGCAGGTGCTCGGCGACGAGCCGTCCGGCCTCGACGTTGTCGCAGATCTCCGACATGTCCTCGGGGTCGTCCGACGGGGCGTAGGCGTACACCACCGGGACGGGGAGCCGTCCCAGCGACGAGCGCACGTCCGGGCGGGCGCCGACGACGATGAGCCCGTCCACCCGCCGGCCGAGCAGGGCCTGCACGTGGTAGCGCTCCCGCAGCTTGTCCCCCCGCGCGTCGCAGAGCATGACCGAGACCTCCCCGGTCCCGGCCTCGTCCTCGGCGCCCATGAGGATCGGGATGGAGAAGCGTCCCTCGAGGTCGTGCGTGACGAGCCCGACCGTCCCCGACCGTCCCCGCTGCAGCTGCCGGGCGATGACGTTGGGCCGGAAGGCCAGTCGCTCGGCGGCGAGGATGACCTTCTGGCGGGTCTCCTCCCGGACCTGACGGCGCCCGTTGAGCGCCTTCGACGCGGTGGCGATGGACACGCCGGCCTCCCGCGCGACGTCCGCCAGCGTCGCCCGTCTGGGCGCCGGGTCGGCGTTCTGTTCCACCATCTGCGCTCCGTCCGTGTTCGGGCACCTACCGGGAGTCTCGCCCGACAGGTGTACCTTGGCCTACTCCTCGCCGATCGGCACCCAGATGCGCATCGTGCTCGGTCCTCGGTTCCCCCAGCTGAAGTACGGGACGAACCGGACCGGTGCCGGCGTCCGCGCGAGGCGTGGCGCCTGCGGGCCGTAGGGGACGGTGTCCTCCGGGTGGTCGACGTGCCACCCCTGGGCCTCGACGCCCGTCCCCGTGGTCGTCAATGGGGCGGAGGGGTCCACCCGCACGCGCGCCACGTCGACGGCGTCCGGCTGGTCGACCGACTCGACGCACATGACGAGCGGTCCCCGTTCGAGGGCGACGCACCCACGGACGGCGTCGATGCGCTCGTCGGCGTACACCCAGCGCGGAGCCACCGGGATGACGACGTCGACCACCGTACCGGCGGGCATCGACCCGTGGTGGACGAACGCCGGGGCCGCGGCGTCCTGCGGGCCGGACCCGACGTCGACCGTCGCCCCCTCGGCCCACCGCGGGATGCGGATGCTCAGCTCCCACGTGTCCGCGGGCGCCTCGAGCACCTCGA
>DAHVRG010000097.1 GCA_027322565.1 Georgenia sp. | reverse complement strand
GGCGAAGCCGCTGGCGATGGAGATCGCGGTGGGCTGGTCGCCCTGGGCGTTCTGCTCGTCGTACGTCACGTCGAGGCCGGCGTCGGCGAGCGCCGACTTGAAGCCCTCGCGCGCCGCGTCGAGCGACGGGTGGGAGACGATCTGGGTGATCCCGATGGAGTAGCTCTGGGCCTCGTCGCCGGAGCCGTTCCCGGTCTCGGTCTGGGATCCGGTGTCCGGGTCTCCGCCGTCGCCGTTCCCGCACGCGGCGAGGAGGAGGGCCGAGGTGACCAGGGCAGCGCCGGCCAACCGGAGGGATGAGCGCTTCATTGGGGGTCCTTCCTGGGGCACGTGTCGGGAGGAGACCGAGGGTACTGGACGTGCCCGCCATCCGAGCGTGACATCTCAGTGCTCGGTAGGGCCACAGCGAGGGTAGCGAGCCGCACTCGCCCGGTAGGTTGCCGGTCATGGTCGCACACAGGTACCTCGGCAACAGCGGGCTGAAGATCTCCGAGATCGTCTACGGCAACTGGCTGACGCACGCCTCCCAGGTGGAGAACGACGTCGCCACCCGGTGCGTGCACGCCGCGCTCGATGCCGGCATCTCGAGCTTCGACACCGCCGACACCTACGCCAACACCCGGGCGGAGGAGGTGCTCGCCGACGCGCTGGCCGGTGTACCGCGCCACGAGCTGGAGATCTTCACCAAGGTCTACTTCCCGATCGGGAAGATGGGCCCGAACGACACGGGCCTGTCCCGCAAGCACATCATGGAGGGGATCCACGGCTCGCTGCGCCGGCTGCGCACCGACTACGTCGACCTCTTCCAGGCCCACCGGTACGACGTCGAGACCCCGCTCGAGGAGACGATGCAGGCCTTCGCCGACGTCGTCCGGCAGGGCAAGGCGCTGTACATCGGGGTGTCGGAGTGGCCGGCGGACAAGCTGCGCGAGGGACATGCGCTGGCGCGCGAGCTCGGCTTCCAGCTCATCGCCAACCAGCCGAGGTACTCGATGATCTGGCGGGTCATCGAGGCGGAGGTCGTCCCGGCCGCCCGGGAGCTGGGGATCGGCCAGATCGTCTTCTCCCCCGTCGCGCAGGGAGTCCTCACCGGGAAGTACCTGCCGGGCCGGCCGGTCCCGGAGGGCTCGCGTGCCACGGACACGAAGGGCGGGGCCCAGTTCATCGAGCGGGACCTGCACGACGACGTGCTGCTCTCCCGCGTCCAGGAGCTGTGGCCCGTCGCCGAGGAGCTCGGGCTCACCATGGCCCAGCTCGCCGTGGCCTGGGTGCTGCAGAACGACAACGTCTCCGCCGCGATCATCGGTGCCTCCCGTCCGGAGCAGGTGGCCGAGAACGTCGCGGCGTCCGGGGTCGAGCTGCCCACCGAGGTCATGTCCCGGATCGACGGGATCCTCGGCGACTCCGTGGTGC
Organism: Georgenia sp.; assembly: GCA_027322565.1. Lineage (GTDB taxonomy): Bacteria > Actinomycetota > Actinomycetes > Actinomycetales > Actinomycetaceae > Oceanitalea. The sequence goes on along the minus strand of DAHVRG010000097.1, from coordinate 7,384 downwards.
GTGACCCGGCGCTGACGAACGTGCCGAAGGGGCGCTACTCCTAGCCCGGCGTGGGCACCGGCCCCGGCGCCGCAGCGTCCGGGGCGGCCACACCGCTACTCGACGACCTCGTCGGCGCGCTCGAGCATGTCGGCGGGGACCTCGACGCCCATCCGCTCGGCGGCCGCGGGGTTGACGATGAGCAGGAGGTCGTCGAACGTCTCGACCGCCATCTCGCCGGGGTCGGCCCCCTCCTCGAGGATGCGGACCGCCATCTGCCCGGTCTGGTAGCCGAGCTTGTGGTAGTCGACGCCGTAGGTGGCGATCGCGCCCCGCCCGACGCTCTCGCCGTCGGCGGTGACGAGCGGGACGGACTTGCTCTCGGCGACCTGGAGGAGCGACTCGAAGGCCGCGACGACAGTGTTGTCGGTGGGCATGTAGAACGCGTCGACGTCGAGGGAGTCGGCGGCCTGCTGCACCTCGCTGGAGTTCGTCACGGTGGCGACCTCGATCTCGACGCCGAGCTCCGTGGCCGCCTCGCGGGCCAGCTCGACCTGGATCTCGGAGTTCACCTCACCCGAGCTGTAGACGATCCCGATCGTCTCGACGTCCGGTGCGAGCTCGGTGATGAGGCTGAGCTGGTCGCCGACGGGGTTGAGGTCGCTCGTGCCCGTGACGTTGCCGCCCGGTGCCTCCCAGCTGTCGACGAGCCCCGCGCCCTCCGGCTCGGTGACTGCGGTGAAGAGGAGGGGGATGTCGGTGATGGCCTGTGCCGCGGCCTGCGCCGTCGGGGTGGCGATGGCGAGGACGAGGTCGTGGTCGGCGGCGGCGAAGCCGCTGGCGATGGAGATCGCGGTGGGCTGGTCGCCCTGGGCGTTCTGCTCGTAGTACGTCACGTCGAGGCCGGCGTCGGCGAGGGCGTCCTTGAACCCCTCGCGCGAGGCGTCGAGGGAGGGGTGGGCGGCGATCTGGGTGATCCCGATCGAGTAGGTTCGCCGCTCCTCGTCGCCGGTGCCCGCGCCGTCGGTGTCCGGTTCGCCGTTGCCGTCACCGCAGGCGGCGAGCACGAGGGCGGAGGCGGCAAGGGCGGCGCCGGCGAGTCGGAGGGATGAGCGCTTCATCGGGGTCCTTCCAGGGGGCCTTCGTCGGACGACGGCGAGGCTACTGGACCCGCCCGGGTGACGGGGACGGTATTCCGCCGACCGGGTCCGCGCCGGGGAGGCCCTGTCCCGGGTGACGACGCCCGGTAGCGTGTCGCCCAGGGAGGACACGATGCCGATCGAGCCGGAGACCAAGGACTGGACCTGGGTGTTGGAGCGCGCGTGCCCGGAGTGCGGGACGGAGGCCGGCGCCCACTCCCCGGCGACGGCTCCGGACGTGCTGCGCGACGCCGTCGTGCGCTGGAAGGTGGTGCTGCGCCGTCCGGACGCCGCGCGGCGACCGGACGGGTCGACGTGGTCGCCGCTGGAGTACGCCGCGCACGTGCGGGACGTGTGCGCGGTCTTCCGCACCCGGCTCGGCCTCATCCTCGCGGAGACGCGGCCGACGTTCCCGGACTGGGACCAGGACGCCGCCGCCGTCGCGGACCGCTACGCCGAGCAGGACCCGGCCGCGGTCGCCGCCGAGCTCGCCGGCAACGCCCGGGCGCTCTCGGACGCGTTCGCCGCCGTGCCGCACGACGCGTGGGAGCGCAGCGGGACGCGCGGGGACGGGTCGGTCTTCACCGTGCGCACGCTCGCGGGCTACCTCGTCCACGAGGTGCTCCACCATCTCCACGACGTCGGCGGCTGACCTCATCCCGCCCGGACGAGGAGGACGACGACGTTGCCCAGGGCGATGACCAGCGCGGCGTAGAACGGCGCACGGCGGGGGCGGCGGAGGGAGCCGACGGCGAGCAGCCCGGCACCGGCGAGCACCGCCCAGCCCCAGGCCGGCACCGGACCGGCCGGACCGAGCACCGCCACCCCGGTGCCGGCGAGGAGGACGGCGACGGCGAGTACCCCCGACGCCCGCGCCCCGAGCCGGTGGGGCAGGCCGCGCACCCCGGTCGCGGCGTCCTCGGCGAGGTCGGGCAGCACGTTGACGACGTGGGCACCGACGCCGAGCAGGCCGCCGACCACGACCATCCACCACGGCGGCCAGGTCGGCGGGGCGAGCGCGAGCCACGGCACCGCCGGCAGCGCTCCGAACGCGGCGAGGTAGGGCAGCCAGGACAGCGCCGTCGACTTCACCCCGAGGTTGTAGACCCAGCCGCACGCGACGAGGACGAGGTGGACGAGCCCCGCGGCGGGACCGAGGGCCAGGGAGAGGACGACGCACCCGACGACAGCCGCCCCGAGGGCGACCCGCACGGTGCTCGGTGCGAGCGTCCCGGTGGCCAGCGGCTTGTCGGTCCGGCCGACGGCGCGGTCCCGGCCGGCGTCGAGGAGGTCGTTGGACCAGCCGATGGACAGCTGCCCGACGAGGACGGCGGCAGCGACCAGCAGTGTGCGTGCCCCGCCGAGGCCGGCCTCGACGGCGAGCAGCGCGGCCAGCCCCGTGACGACGACGGTCGGGGCCGGGTGGGAGGCACGCGTGAGCGCGACGAGGGTGCGCACGCAGCGAGGCTAACGGTGCTTCGGGAGCGGCGGGGCGGTCCTGCCCGTACGCTCGACCAATGACCGACCTGCTCGCCGTCGAGCCGGTACTGCCCGCGCACCGCTACTCCCAGGCCGAGCTCACCGATGCGCTCGTGGGCCTCATCGGGCTGGACGACAGCGGCGAGCGGCTCATCCGGCGTATCCACGCCGGTTGCGAGGTCGAGCACCGCCATCTCGCCCTCCCGATCGAGCGGTACGCCGGCTTCACCGACTTCGGCCAGACCAACGACGCCTTCATCGCGGCGGCGGTCGACCTCGGCTCACGGGCCCTCACCGCCGCGCTGGACCGCGCCGGGATGGTCGCCAGGGACGTCGACATCGTCGTCTCGACGACGATCACCGGGCTCGCGGTGCCGTCGCTCGAGGCCCGCATCGCCGAGCGCGTCGGGCTGCGGGAGGACGTCGTGCGGGTGCCGCTCATCGGCCTGGGCTGCATGGGTGGGGCTGCGGGGACGGCGCGGGTGCACGACCTCCTGGCCGGGCGGCCCGCGGCCGTCGCCGCGCTCGTCAGCGTCGAGCTGTGCTCGCTCACGGTGCAGCGCGGGGACTCCTCGGGGGCCAACCTCGTCGCCAGCGGCCTGTTCGGGGACGGCGGGGCCGCGGTGGTGGCGGTGGGCCGTGACCACCCCGCCGCCGGCCGCGGCGACGCAGCCTCGGGCGCCGTCCCGCGCGTCGTCGACTCGACGAGCCGCCTCTACACGGGCACCGAGGCGGTGATGGGCTGGGACGTGCGGTCCACCGGGCTGCGGATCGTTCTCGGCGCGGAGGTCCCCGACCTCGTGCGGGACAACGTCGGCGGGGACGTCGCCGCCTTCCTCGCCCGCCACGGGATGACCGTGGCCGACATCGACTGGTGGGTGTGCCACCCGGGCGGGCCGAAGGTGATCGGCTCGCTGGCGGAGACGCTCGGCCGGCCCCGCGAGGCGCTTGCGCTCACGACGGAGTCCCTGCGCACGGTGGGCAACCTCTCCTCGGCGTCGGTGCTCCACATCCTGCGCACCGCCCTCGACGCGCAGCCGGCCCCCGGCAGCCGCGGGCTCATGATGGCGATGGGGCCCGGCTTCAGCCTCGAGCTCGTGCTCCTGGAGGCGCGATGACCTCCCAGGTGGTCTACACCCTCCTCGTCGCGGCCGTCGTCGGCGAGCGGTTCGCCGAGCTCGGCGTCGCACGACGCAACGCCCGCTGGGCCTTCGCCCACGGTGGCCGGGAGGTCGGCGGCGGTCACTACCCGGTCATGGTCGTCCTCCACACCGGGCTGCTCCTCGGCTGCCTCGTCGAGGTGTGGCTCGCCGACCGGCCCTTCGTGCCTGCCATCGGCTGGGTCATGCTCGTGCTCGCCGTCGGCTCCCAGGTGCTGCGCTGGTGGTGTATCCGCACGCTCGGCCCGCGGTGGAACACCCGGGTCATCGTCGTGCCCGGGATGCCGCTCGTCGACCGCGGCCCCTACCGGTGGCTGCGGCACCCGAACTACGTCGCCGTCGTCGTCGAGGGTCTCGCGCTGCCCCTCGTGCACTCCGCGTGGCTCACCGCGCTCGTCTTCTCTGCGGCGAACGCCTGGCTGCTCACCGTGCGGATCCGCACCGAGAACCGGGCCCTGGCGGACGCCGCGCCGTCGGGTGGCTGACGTGGCCGTCGACCTCGTCGTCGCCGGCGGCGGGCCGGCCGGCCTGGTGACCGCGCTGCACGCGGTCGCCGCCGGTCTCTCCGTCGTCGTGCGTGACCCCCGCGAGGGCGTCGTCGACAAGGCCTGCGGCGAGGGCGTCATGCCGGCCGGTGTCGACCACCTCGAGCGGCTGGGGGTGCGTCCGCGCGGGCGCGACCTCGCCGGGATCCGCTACTGCGCCCCCGGACGGTCGGCCGAGACCCGCTTCAGCGGCCGCCCCGGCCGCGGGGTGCGGCGCACCGAGCTGCACAGGCGCTGCGGGACGCGGTGCTCGAGGCGGGGGTGGCCGTTGAGCGGGGCCGGGTACGGGCGGTCGTGCAGCAGCCCGGCGGCGTCGTCGTCGACGGCGAGCCGGCCGGGTACGTCGTCGTCGCCGACGGGCTCCACTCCCCGCTGCGGCGGGCCCTCGGCCTGGAGGCGCGGGCGCCCGGACCGGTGCGCTACGGGCTGCGCCGCCACGTGCGGCTGGCGCCGTGGACCGACCACGTCGAGGTCCACTGGGCCGCGCACAGCGAGGCGTACGTGACCCCCGTCGCCGACGACGAGGTCGGCATCGCGGTCCTCACCTCGCGCCGCGGGCCCTACGACGACCAGCTCGGCGACTTCCCCGAGCTCCTCGCCCGGGTGGCCGGTGCCGCGCCCGCGTCCGCGGTCCGGGGAGCGGGGCCGCTGCGGCAGGAGTCCCGCCGGCGGGTCGCCGGCCGGGCAGTGCTCGTCGGCGACGCCTCCGGCTACGTCGACGCGCTCACCGGGGAGGGGATCAGCCTCGCGCTCGCGCAGGCGCAGGCAGCGGTCGGGCACATCGTCTCGGGTGACGTCCCGGGCTACGAGCGGACGTGGCGGCGCATCGTGCGGCGGCACCGGGTCCTCACCCGCGCGCTGCTCGCCGTCGGGGGCTCACCCGCCCGGCCCCTGCTCGTGCCGGCAGCGGAGCGCCTGCCCCGCGTCTTCGCCGCCGCGGTCGACGCCGTGGGCGGGTGACCCCGGTGCCTACCCCGCGTCGCGGTCGCGGGTGACCGACGGCGCGGGGGCCGGGACGGTGGGGGAGGGGTCCGGGCGGTCCCCGGCGACGAGGACCGCGACCGTCACGACGGAGGCGAGCACCGCGAGGACCACGGTGATGACGAGCATCGCCCGGTAGTAGCTGCGCTCGGCCCGTTCGTCCACGGTGTGCCCTCCTCGCCTCCGGGTGCACGGTAGCGCGGCGCGGTCACGGCACGGTGTCGAGCGGCCGGCGCTCACCGGTGGCGCTGTCGACGAGCGCGGCCCGGTCCGCGCGCACGGTGAGCGGCAGGACGGCGTAGGAGACGTCGGCGACCACGGGCAGGTCGACGAGCCGGGCCCGCGGTGCGACGCTCACGTGCGGGAGCCACCGCCCCGGCAGGTAGTGACGGTGGAGGTCGGCGCCGGGGGTCGTCGTCGTGACCTCCGCGACGGCCTCCTGGCGCCGGACGAGTGCCGCCGACGCCGCGGGCACGAGCCACACCCGGCCGCGCGGTGCCGCGGCGACGGCGTTGAGGTGGAGGGTGAGCGGCCCGCCGTCGGGAAGGGCGGAGACGGCCGCCCGGACCGCGTCGACGTCGAAGGTGCGCAGGACGGCGTACGACAGGTGGGGCACGTGCCGGCCGTGGGTGTGGGAGGACATGCTCGGCACGCCGGCCTCCTCGACCCGGCGCCACAGGCTGCGCAGCGCGCGCTCGTCCGCGGGGGCGAAGAGCAAGCAGACGGCGAGGGCCATGGAGGCCCAGTGTGTCGGCGGCCGGCGTCGTGCGCACGCGTTCCCGGCGCTCCCCGGTCGGTCCGGCGGGTTTGTCTCCCGGTGCCCCGGTGACGTAGGTAGGGGTCATGACCATGACGACGCGGCACCTCCTCGGCCCCGGCCCGACGAACCCCTACCCGGAGGCCACCGCGGGCCTGGCCGCCCCGCTCCTCGGGCACCTCGACCCCGAGTTCATCCGGCTCATGGACGAGGCGTGCGCGATGCTGCGCGACGTCTGGCAGACCGGGAACCCGCGCACCCTGCCGCTCTCGGCGACCGGCTCGGCGTGGATGGAGGCGGCCTTCGTCAACACGGTGGACGAGGGCGACGTCGTCGTCGTCGCGGTCAACGGGCTCTTCGGTGAGCGGATGTGCGAGGTCGCCCGCCGGTACGGGGCCGAGGTGGTCCGGGTGGACCACGAGTGGGGGCAGCCGGTCGACCCGGAACGCGTCGCCGCGGCCCACCCCGCCCCGAAGGTCATCGCCGCCGTCCACGCGGAGACGTCCACCGGGGTGCGCTCCGACATCGCGGCGCTCGGCGAGCTCAAGGGGGACGCGCTCCTCCTCGTCGACGCCGTCACCTCCATCGGCGGCACCGAGCTGCGCGCCGACGCGTGGGGGGTCGACATCGGGTACGCCGGGTCGCAGAAGTGCCTCGGGGTGCCGCCCGGGCTGGCGCCCTTCACGATCACCGAGCGCGCCTTCGCCCGGCGCGTCGAGACGCCGCGGTCGTGGTACCTCGACCTCGGGCTGCTCGGCGGGTACGTCGGCGGCACAGCCGGCGGTCGGCGCACCTACCACCACACCGCGCCCACGGCCATGGTGCTCAGCCTGCACGGCGCGCTGCGCCGGATCCTCGACGAGGGGCTGCCCGCGGTGTGGGAGCGGCACGCCCGCGCCGGAGAACGGCTGCAGGAGGGGCTGCAGGAGCTCGGGCTGGAGCTGTTCGCCGCGCCGGGCCACCGGCTGCCCCAGCTCACCACCGTCCGCGTGCCCGAGGGGGTGGACTCCGCCGCCGTGCGGGCCGAGCTCCTCGAGCGGTACGACATCGAGATCGGTGCGGGCGTGGGGCCCCACGCGGACACGGTGTGGCGGATCGGGCTCATGGGGCCCAACGCCGGTGACGACACCGTCGCAATGGTCCTCGGGGCGCTCAAGGACGTGCTGGGCCGCTGACCGACGCGCCGCCCGCCGGGCCGTAGAGTGTCCGGGCACACCGACATCCGGGCGTTTGGAGAGGCATGACTCAGCAGGGCCAGGGCACACCCCCCGTCGAGCAGACCCCGGACGGTGGGCTCCGCACCCGCCGGGCAGGTGGGGCGGCCTGGCTGCTGGCCGCCCTTCC
>DAHVRG010000095.1 GCA_027322565.1 Georgenia sp. | reverse complement strand
GTTCCACGGCCGGGAGGCGACCTCGCTGCGGCTGGAGACCCCGCCGCGCGTCTTCCACGTCTTCACCCTCGAGCTGCGCGCCGCGCTGCCGGTCGTCCAGGTGATGACCGACGGCGTGCCGGACCCGGACGTCGGGGAGGCCGGTGCCGCGTGGCTGCGCGAGCGGGCGCCGGAGGGGCTGTCCCTGCGCGTCGAGCGCGGCGTCGTCGTCGGCTGGCTCCCCGGGGAGCCGCTGCTCACCGAGCTCGACCGCTTCCTCGAGGTGCTCCTCGCGGTCGCCGAGCGGGTGGAGGCGCTCGAGCGATGACCGACCGCCCGAGCACGCTGACCTCCCGGGCAGACCCCGCCTCTTATTCCGCATCGAGGACTGGGTATTCCATCTGGCGGTAGTCGCTGCTACTCTCGGCGCCAACCTCACAGTGTGGCCTCGCCACGCGGGCGACGTGGCGTACCACCAGACCGGAAGGACCCGGGATGGATCGCAGCAACGTGCAGGCCCGCGGCACGCGCAACGTCGAGCTCCTCTCCGACGACGCCTACGCCATCCGCCTGCTGGAGCCCGCCCTCTACAACGAGGACCTCGCCCCGGTGCCGGCGCAGAAACGGCGGTGGGGAGCGTTCGAGATCTTCAACGTCTGGACCAACGACGTCCAGTCACTCGCCGGCTACACCCTGGCGGCGAGCCTGTTCATCACCGCCGGCATCAGCGGCTGGTACGTCTTCGCGGCAATCGTGCTGGCCGGCGCCGTCATCATGTTCCTCGTCAACCTCTCCGGCCGCCCCAGCGTCCACTACGGCGTGCCCTACGCCGTCATGGCCCGTACCCAGATGGGCGTCATCGGAGCCCGGTTCCCGGCCATCCTCCGCGGGATCGTCGGGATGTTCTGGTACGGCGCCCAGACTTACTTCGCCTCGACGGCGGTGGCGCTGGCGATCAACGCCGTCGTGACGACGGCGCCGACCGGGACGTTCCTCGGGATGAACCTCGTGGACTGGGTGTCCTACGTCATCGTCGCCGTCGTCCAGGTCGCGCTGTTCGTCCGCGGCATCGACTGGATCGCCAGGTTCCTCAACTTCGCCGGGCCTGCCGTCTACGTCGTCATGGTCCTCCTGCTCATCGCCATCTGGGCCCAGGCCGGAGGTGAGCTGCTCAGCGGGGTGGGCACCCTCTTCGAGGGCGGGAAGACCGGTGGCGCGGCCGTGGCCGCCTTCTTCGGCGTGACCGGCACGATGATCGCCTACTTCGCCGCCGTGGTCGTGAACTTCGGGGACTTCGCCCGGTTCACCAAGTCGCTGCGGCACATGCGGCGCGGGAACTTCTACGGCCTGCCGGTGAGCCTGGCGTTCTTCACCTTCCTGTCCCTGTTCATCACCGCCGGTGCCTACATCGTCTACCAGGACGGGCAGGGCGACCCGCTGACCAACCCGGCGGACATCGTCGGGCAGGTCGGCAACCCGGCGCTCACCGTCATCGCCGCGATCACCTTCTTCCTCGCCACCGTCGGGATCAACCTCGTCGCCAACTTCATCCCACCGGCCTATGACCTGGCCAACCTCGTCCCATCCCGGATCAGCTTCCGCACCGGAGGCCTCATCACCGCGCTCATCGGGTTCGTCATCGGGGCGCTGTGGGTGGCCGTCATCGGCGAGATGGGCCTGCCGAAGTTCGTCGACACGCTCGGGGCTATCCTCGCGCCGCTCTACGGCATCCTCGTCACCGACTACTACATCCTGCGCAAGCGCCGGCTCGACCTGCAGCACATGTACTCGACCTCGCCGGACGGCATCTACTGGTTCAACCGGGGTTGGAACACCCGCGCGCTGCGGGCCGGCGGACTGGCCGCCACCTTCTCGATCGCCGCGGTCTGGGTGCCGGCACTCGCCGACCTCGGCGGCTACGCCTGGCTCATCGGGGCGGTGCTCGGCGGCCTGTTCCACTGGTTCGCCATGCGCAACCACGTCATCGTCACCACCGGCAACGAGCACTGACTCCGCACCCGCGCGCCGAGGGCGCGGGCGCGCCAGGATGGGGTGATGACCGACCACACGCCGTCCGACGAGCTCACCCCCGACGCCGCCGGCCCTGCCGTGGAACGGCTCGGGGCACGGCCGGCGGAGGGGTCCCGCCCCGCGGACTGGAACCCGCGGGGCCCGTCGGTCCGGCGGGACCCGCTCGCCGCCTACGACGACATGCGCGCCCACTGCCCGGTAGCGCTCGGCGCGAGCGGGGCCTGGACGCTGTTCTCCCACGCCGACGTCACCCGCGCAGCCCGCGACGACCGCACGTTCTCCAACGCCGTCTCCCGCTACCTGCAGGTGCCCAACGGCCTGGACGGCCCCACGCACACCGCCTACCGCGCCGTCGTCGAGCGGTACTTCACCCCGGAGCGGATGGCCGCCGCCGAGCCTGCGCTGCGGCGGGTGGCCACCGACCTCGCGGGCGAGCTGGCCGTGCCCGGCCCGGTCGACGCCGTCGTCCTCGGGTCCCGGTTCGCGATGCGTGCGCAGTGTGCCTGGCTGGGCTGGCCCGCCGACCTCGAGGACGAGCTGCTCCGGTGGATGGTCGACAACCACGCCGCTACCCGGTCGCGTGACCCGGTGCGGACGGGGGAGGTCGCGCGACGCTTCGACGGGATCATCCGGTCGCTGACCGACGCCCGCCGCAGGGCCGGGACCGACGCCCCCGACGACGTCACCACCGAGCTCGTGCACGACCGGGTGGAGGGCCGGCCGCTCACCGACGAGGAGATCGTCTCCGTCCTGCGGAACTGGACCGGCGGTGACCTCGGGTCGCTGGCGCTGTGCGCCGGCATCGTCCTCACCTACCTCGCCGAACACCCCGACGTGCAGGCGCGGGTGCGCTCCGGGGTGTCGGACCGGGAGCTGGACGCCGTCCTCGACGAGATCCTGCGCATCGACGACCCGTTCGTCGTCAACCGCCGCGTCACCACCGAGGCCGTCACGGTCGGCGGCCGGGAGATCGGCGTCGGTGAGCGGGTGTTCCTCAACTGGACCTCGGCGAACCGGGACCCGGCCATGTTCCCCGACCCGGACGCCTTCGACCCCGTCGGCAACGCCCCGTACAACCTCGTGTGGGGCTTCGGGAAGCACGTCTGCCCCGGACGTCCCCTCGCCCTGCTCGAGCTGCGCCTGCTCACCCGCGCCGTCCTCGCGGCGACCACGGCGGTCGAGCCCGACCCGGGGCGGCCGCGGAAGCGCGGGCTGCCGCCCGTCGGGGGGTTCACCGCGGCCCCGCTGCGTCTCCGTTGACGGACGGCGGCCGAGGTGTGTGGCGGGACACCCGGAGCAGGTCGCAAAGCGGGCAGGAACTCTGAAACCCTAGGACGGGGACCAGACGAAGGGAGTAGGCCGTGCTCGGACTGCCCACCGGTGTGCGTGTGCTGCTGTTCGACCTCGATGGTGTGCTGACCCAGACCGCCGCGCTGCACACCCGGGCGTGGAAGGAGACCTTCGACGACTTCCTCCGCGAGCACGCCGAGCGAACAGGGGAGCCGTTCGTGCCGTTCGACCCGGTCGCCGACTACGCCACCTACGTCGACGGCAAGCGTCGCATCGACGGCGTCCGCGACTTCCTCGGCAGCCGCGACATCACCCTGCCCCGCGGCACCCCGGCGGACGGTCCGGAACGGATGACCCTCAACGGTGTGGGGAACCGGAAGAACGAGCGGGTCCTCCAGCTCATGCGGCACGAGGGCGTCGAGGTGTACCCCGGCTCGGCCCGCTACCTCGAGGCCGCCCGCGCCCGCGGCCTGCCCTGCGCCGTCGTCTCCTCGAGCGCCAACGCCGCGCTCGTCCTGGACGTCACGGGCCTCGAGTCGCAGATCGACGTCCTCGTCGACGGCTCCCTCGCACATGCGCTGGGCCTCCCCGGGAAACCGGCCCCCGACACCTTCCTCGAGGCTGCGCGCCGCCTCGACGTGCGGCCGGCCGAGGCCGCCGTCTTCGAGGATGCGCTCGCCGGGGTGCTGGCGGGCCGCGCGGGAGAGTTCGGCTACGTCGTCGGGGTCGACCGCATCGGCCAGGCCGACGCCCTGCGCGAGAGTGGAGCCGACGTCGTCGTGTCCGACCTGGAGGAGCTGCTGTGACCGAAGCGAGCCTGCCCGTCGAGCCGTGGTGCATCCGCGAGCAGGGCCTGGACCTCGAGAACCTCGCCCAGATGGAGTCCCTGTTCGCGCTGTCCAACGGCCACCTCGGGCTGCGCGGGAACCTCGACGAGGGTGAGCCCGTGGCGCAGCAGGGCACCTACCTCTCCGGGTACTTCGAGCTCCACCCGCTGCCGTACGCCGAGGGCGGCTACGGGTACCCCGAGTCCGGCCAGACCATCGTCAACGTCACCAACGGCAAGCTCATCCGGCTGCTCGTCGACGACGAGCCCTTCGACATGCGCTACGGGCAGGTGCTCGCCCACGAGCGCGTGCTCGACTTCCGCGAGGGGACACTGCGCCGGGAGACCGAGTGGGTCGCCCCGGCGGGCCGCCACGTCATCGTCCGCTCCACCCGCCTGGTCTCCTTCGTCCACCGTGCGGTCGCCGCCATCGAGTACGAGGTGGAGCCGGTCGACGGGCCGGTCCGGCTCATCGTCCAGTCCCAGCTCGTGACGAACGAGGAGCCGCCGGAGGTCGACAGCGCCGACCCGCGCGTGGCCGCGGCGCTGCAGGACCCGCTCGTCGCCGACGGGCAGGACGTCGAGCAGGACGGCGCGATCCTCCTCCACCGGACCCGCGCGAGCGAACTCACCATGGCAGCCGGGATGGATCACGACGTCGAGTGCGCCGGCCAGTACGAGGTCGAGCACGAGGCCCGGGAGGACTGGGCACGCACCACCATCGTCACCGTCGTCCGGCCGGGGGAGACGCTCCGGCTGGTCAAGTACATCGGCTACGGCTGGTCGGCCACGCGCAGCCAGCACGCGCTGCGCGACCAGGTGGCCGCCGCCCTGACGAGCGCGCGGTACGCCGGCTGGGACACGCTCCTGCTCGAGCAGCGCGAGTACCTCGACAACTTCTGGGCCACCGCCGACGTCGAGGTCGACGGCGACCCGATCCTCCAGCAGGCGGTGCGCTACGGGCTGTTCCAGGTGCTCTCCGCCGGAGCACGGGCCGAGCGGCGGGCCATCGGCGCCAAGGGCCTCACCGGGACCGGGTACAGCGGGCACACCTTCTGGGACATCGAGGGCTTCCTGCTCCCCGTCCTCATCATGACCCAGCCGGACGCCGCCGCCGACTCGCTGCGATGGCGGGCCTCGACGCTGCCGCTCGCCAAGGCGCGCGCGGCCGCCCTGGGGCTGGAGGGCGCCGCCTTCCCCTGGCGCACGATCCGCGGTGAGGAGACCTCGGCGTACTGGCCGGCCAGCACGGCGGCCTTCCACCTCAACGCCGTCATCGCCCGCGCCTTCGAGTACTACCGGCTGAGCACGGGCGACGAGAGCCTCGAGCGCGAGTGCGGCGTGGAGGTGCTCGTCGAGACCGCGCGGCTGTGGGTCTCGCTCGGACACCACGACCGCGAGGGTGTGTGGCACGTCCAGGGGGTCACCGGGCCGGACGAGTACACCGCCGTCGTCGACTGCAACGTCTTCACCAACCTCATGGCGGCCCGGAACCTGCGCGCCGCCGACGAGGCGTGCGACCGCCACCCCGACCTCGCCACCGCGTTCGGGGTGGACGAGGAGGAGCGGGCCGCGTGGCGGGCCGCCGCCGACGCCGTCCACATCCCGTACGACGCGGAGCTCGGCGTCCATCCCCAGTGCACCGGCTTCACCCGGTACGGCGAGTGGGACTTCCACGCGAACACCCAGTACCCGCTTATGCTCCACGCCCCGTACTTCCAGCTGTACCGCAAGCAGGTGGTCAAGCAGGCCGACCTCGTGCTCGCGATGCACTGGTGCGGCGAGGACTTCACGGCGAAGGACAAGGCGTGGAACCTCGACTACTACGAGCGGCGCAACGTGCGGGACTCCTCGCTGTCGGCCTGCACCCAGGCGGTCATGTGTGCCGAGGTCGGCCACCTCGAGCTCGCCCACGCCTACCTCCATGAGGCGGCCCTCGTCGACCTGCGCGACCTCCAGGGCAACACCAGCCAGGGCCTGCACATGGCGTCGCTCGCGGGTACCTGGACGGCTCTCGTCGACGGCCTGGGAGGCCTGCGGGAGGGTGGGGAGCGGCTGTGCGTCGCCCCGGCGCTCCCGGAGGGCATCGACCGGCTCGCGTTCCGCGTGCTCTGGCGCGGCATGGCCCTCAAGGTGGAGGCGGACCACGAGACCGTGACGTGTACCCTCATGGCGCGCGACGGGGAGGAGATGCCCATGCTCGTCTACGACGAGGAGGTCACCGTCCGGATGGGGGAGCCGGTGGCCCGGCCGGTCCGGGTGCCCGAGCCGCTCCTGCCCGAGCCGCCGCAGCCGCCCGGCCGCGCGCCGCGGCCGGCCGGCCGCATGCCCCTCGCGCTCGCGCGGAGCGCGGAGTGAGCGCCCCGGGGGAGGAGGCCGCCCTCGCGGCGCTGACCGCCGCGGGGCTGGAGCACGTCGTCACCCGGCACGGCCGGGTGCGCAGCCTGGAGGAGGCGGCCGCGGCACGCGGGGTCCCGCCCGCGGCGATCATCAAGACGCTCGTCGTGCGGCGTGCCGAGGACGACTACCTCTTCGTCCTCGTCCCCGGCGACCGG
>DAHVRG010000094.1 GCA_027322565.1 Georgenia sp. | reverse complement strand
GGAAGGCGGCGATGTACTTGCCGATGTAGACGGTCGCCCTGCGGATGGGCAGCCCCATCAGGAAGTACCCCGTCTTGTTCTGGAACTCACCAGCGATCGCGTCCCCGCCGAAGAAGACGGCCGCCAGCACGATCACGATGTTGGCCCCTCCTCCGCCCCAGGAGGAACCGTAGAACGAGAGGTTGTCCGAGATGATCGCGCCGCGGAAGTGCGCGACGATCGCCGTGAAGATGACCCCGATCGCCGCGACCAGCGAGATCAGGATGACGAAGCGCCGGGAGAGGAGGTACTCCCTCAGCTGGTAGCGCGTCAGCTTGGCGACCTGCTGGAGGGACGGCGGGACCTTGAGGCGCGTGGGGGCAGGTACCGAAGTCGGCGGGTGGGAGAGGGCCGGTCCGGGAGTGGCCGGAACCGTGGGCGCGCTCACGAGTCCCCCTGAGAGATCTCCTTGAGGTAGATCTCCTCCAGCAAGCTCTCGGACTGCGCGAAGGAAACCACGCCGATGTTGAGGCCGACCAGCGCGCGCAGGAGCCCCTCCCGCGCCGCCGGGTCCCCGCGGAACTTGATCCGCAACCGGGTGGGGTCCAGCACCGTGCAGGCTTCCACCCCGGGGAGCGCGCCGACGGTTCGTGGGACGGCCTGCGGGTCGACCGGGCGCGAGAGCCCTACGTCGATCGGCGCGTGCCCGTCCCCGAACCGGGACGTCACGTTCGCAAGGGTGTCGTAGAAGAGGAGCTTCCCCTTGTCGATGAGGGCGACCTCGTCGCAGACGTCGGTCACCTCCTGGAGGATGTGGCTGCTCATGAAGATGAGGCGGTTGCGCTTCTTCAGCCCGCGCACGATGTCGCGGACCTCGGCCATCCCGCGCGGGTCGAGTCCCGTCGCCGGCTCGTCCAGGATGACGACCTCCGGGTCGTGGACCAGCGCGGCGGCGAGCTGGACCCGCTGCTGGTTGCCCAGCGAGAGCTTCTCGACGTGGTCCCCGCGGCGCGGCGCCACCCCGAGGCGCTCGGTCCACCGCTCCATCGCCGCGGTGGCGGCCGGGGCGTCCATGCCGTGCAGCCGGGCGAGGTAGACGAGCTGCTCACCGACCTTCATCTTCGGGTACAGCCCGCGCTCCTCCGGCATGTAGCCGACGCGGCGGCGCATGTCGAGGTCGAGCGGCCGGCCGCGCCACCGCACCTCGCCGGAGTCGGCGGCGAGCACGCCGAGGACGATGCGCATCGCCGTCGTCTTGCCGGCGCCGTTGGAGCCGACGAAGCCGAAGATCTCGCCCGCCTCGACGGAGAAGGTGAGGTCGGTGAGCGCACGGAGGGAGCCGTACGCCTTGTTCAGGTGGTCGAGCTCCAGCTGGGCCATGGCCTCTTCCGTGGGGTCGGCGGCGGTGTCCGCGCCGAGTGTAGGGCACCCCGGCCGGGCTCAGCGGGTGTCTGCGAGGCCGGTGAGCCGGGGGGCGGCCTCCAGCGAGCGTAGGCCGTTCCAGGCGAGGTTGACGAGGTGGGCGGCGACCGTCTCCCGGTCCGGGCTGCGTGCCTCGAGCCACCACTGGCCGGTGAGCGCGATCATCCCGACGAGCATCTGGGCGTAGATCGGGGCGGTGTCCGTGGGCAGCTTCCGGCGGCGGAACTGCTCGGCGAGCAGGTGCTCCACCTGGGTGGCGACGTCGCCGATGAGGGAGGAGAACGTCCCGGTGGCCTGGGCGACCGGGGAGTCGCGGACGAGGATGCGGAAGCCGTCGGTGTTCGTCTCGATGTACTCGAGGAGGACCAGTGCCGTCCGCTCGACGATGCGCTTGGGGTGCCCACCGGTCTGCAGGGCGCCGCTCAGCGCACCGAGGAGGTGCTGCAGCTCCCGGTCGACGATGACGGCGTACATGCCCTCCTTGCCGCCGAAGTGCTCGTACACGACCGGTTTGGAGACCTTCGCGCGCGCCGCGACCTCCTCGACGCTCGTCCCCTCAAAGCCCTTCTCGGCGAACAGGGCACGGCTGACGTCGAGCAGCTGCTCCCGGCGTTGGCCGGCGGTCATCCGGGCCCGTGAGGGGCGATTTCGGTCACTGTTCACCCGACCATCATGCCGTGGACGGTGCAGCCCGCGGCCCGACGGGCCTGGCACACTGGACGCTGCGTTGTCGCGGCAACGTGGTCCGCCCTGGTGTAACGGCAGCACGCAGGCCTTTGGTGCCTTGAGGTCCGGGTTCGAATCCTGGGGGCGGAGCCGCCTCCCCCCGCCCGCTGCGGCCCGCTACCCCGGCGGGACTGCGACGCTAGAGTGGGGACCGCACGAGCCCGGGGGGACCTCCCCGAGCAGGGACCCGACGAGGGAGCCGACACGCGTGAGTGCCCAGCCAGCCGCCGTCATCGTCCTCGCCGCAGGTGAGGGCACCCGGATGAAGTCCCGGACCCCGAAGGTCCTCCACCGCATCGCCGGCCGCAGCCTCCTCGGCTTCGCGCTCCGCGCGGGCGCCGAGCTGGAGCCGCGGCGTCTCGCCGTCGTCGTCCGGCACGAACGTGACGCGGTCGCCGCGCACGCCGAGGCGGAGCTGCCCGGCGTGCTCGTCGTCGACCAGGACGCGGTCCCCGGCACCGGGCGCGCGGTCCAGTGCGCGCTCGACGTCCTCGACGCCAAGGAGGAGGCCGGAGCGGCGCTCCTCTCCGGGGCCGTCGGCTCGGCCACCGGCCGCCGGCTGGAGGGCGCCGTCGTCGTCACCGCGGGCGACACCCCGCTCCTCGACTCCGCGACGCTGCGACAGCTGGTCGCCGCGCACGAGTCCGACGGCAACGCCGTCACCCTCCTCAGCGCGCGGATGGAGGACCCGTACGGCTACGGGCGGGTGGTGCGCGACGAGAACGGGGACGTCGTCGCCGTCGTCGAGGAGAAGGACGCCACCGACGAGCAGCGCGCCATCGACGAGGTCAACACCTCCGTCTACGTCTTCGACGCCGCCGTCCTGCGCGACGCCCTGGGCCAGGTCGACGACACCAACGCCCAGGGCGAGGTGTACCTCACCGACGTCATCGGGGTCGCCCACCGGAGCGGCAAGCGCGTCCGTGCGCTCGTCGTGGAGGACCCGTGGCTCGTCGCCGGCGTCAACGACCGTGCCCAGCTCGCGGAGGTCGGCGCCGAGCTCAACCGCCGGATCGTCACCGAGTGGATGCGCGAGGGCGTCACCGTCGTCGACCCGGCGAGCACGTGGGTCGACGTCGACGTCCGGCTGGGGCGCGACGTCACCATCCACCCGGGCACCCAGCTGCACGGCTCCACGACTGTCGCCGACGGTGCGGAGATCGGGCCCGACACCACGCTGCGCGACGTCGTCGTCGGGGAGGAGGCGACCGTCGTGCGCACCCATGGGTTCAGCGCGCGGATCGGTGCGCGCGCCACCGTCGGGCCCTTCGCCTACCTGCGCCAGGACACCGTGCTCGGGGACGAGGGCAAGATCGGCACCTTCGTCGAGACGAAGGACGCCCAGATCGGCACCGGCTCGAAGATCCCGCACCTGTCCTACGTCGGGGACGCCGAGATCGGTGACGACTCGAACATCGGGGCGGCCTCCGTCTTCGTCAACTACGACGGCGTGCGCAAGCACCGCTCGCGGGTCGGGTCGGGCGCGCGCACCGGCTCGGACAACATGTTCGTCGCCCCCGTGACAGTCTGCGACGGCGCCTACACCGGCGCCGGCACCGTCCTCCTCAAGGACGTGCCGCCCGGCGCGCTGGCGATCAACACGACGACGCAGCGGAACATCGAGGGTTGGGTGCTGCGGCGCCGCCCCGGCACACCGTCGGCCGAGGCGGCGCGCATGGCGCTGGAGTCCGACGTCGAGAGCGAGCTCTCCCCACAGGCTCGGGCCGAGCTGGCCCGTGGTAACCACGGCGCCCCGCGCGACGGCGGCGCCGCCCCCTCCGACACGACCGGGAGCAGCACCGAGCGATGACTGGCATCACCTCAAGCGGCGAGAAGCGACTCGTCCTCGTGTCCGGACGAGCCCACCCCGCACTCGCCCGCGACGTCGCCAAGGAGCTCGGCACCGAGCTCGTGCCCACGACGGCCTACGACTTCGCCAACGGTGAGATCTACGTCCGGTTCGAGGAGAGCGTGCGCGGCTGCGACGCGTTCGTCCTCCAGTCGCACACCACGCCGATCAACCAGTGGCTCATGGAGCAGCTGCTCATGGTCGACGCCCTCAAGCGGGCCTCGGCCAAGCGGATCACGGTGGTCGCGCCGTTCTACCCGTACGCACGGCAGGACAAGAAGCACCGCGGCCGCGAGCCGATCTCCGCGCGGTTCATCGCCGACATGTTCCACACCGCGGGCGCCGACCGGCTCATGTCGATCGACCTCCACGCCGCCCAGGTCCAGGGCTTCTTCGACGGGCCCGTCGACCACCTGTGGGCGATGCCGATCCTCACCGACTACGTCCGCACCCGGCTGGACACGAGCAACGTCACCGTCGTCTCGCCCGACGCGGGCCGCATCCGGGTGGCGGAGATGTGGGCGGAGAAGCTCGGTGGGGGACCGCTCGCCTTCATCCACAAGACCCGCGACATCACCCGCCCGAACCAGGCGGTCGCCAACCGGGTGGTCGGTGAGGTCGAGGGGCGTGACTGCGTGCTCGTCGACGACCTCATCGACACGGGCGGCACGATCGCGGAGGCGGTCAAGGTGCTCCGCGAGGCCGGCGCCCGCGACGTCATCGTCGCGGCCACGCACGGCGTCCTCTCCGACCCGGCTGCGCAGCGGCTGAGCGAGTGCGGGGCGCGGGAGGTCGTCATCACCGACACCCTGCCGATCCCCGCCGACAAGCAGTTCGCCCAGCTCACCGTGCTCCCGATCGCCCCGCTCCTGGCGCGCGCGATCCGCGAGGTCTTCGAGGACGGCTCGGTCACCAGCCTCTTCGACGGCGCCTCCTGAGGCGGAGCGCCGCCCGCGGCCCCCTCTCCGACCGTGTGCGCGTTCATGCACCGGGTGCCCGATAGGAGGCCCGCACGGTTGCACCAACGGGCACACCGTTGCAGAGGGGGACCGGACGGGGCGTGGCGGAGCTCGCCGGGGACCGGCGGAGGGCAGCGTCCCGGGGTGCTGCACGGGAGTGCGCCGCAGGAGGGCTGTCCCCAGTCCGTCCCGCGCCGCGGTCGGCACCGGCGGCCGGCGGGCACGGTTGCGCCGTGCCACCCGAACCTTCGCAACGCCTTCTGCTCACCGGCGAGACCGCCACTGCTGTCCTCCTCGACGGTCGCCATCCCTCGCGGGTCGCCGGCCTGCACCCGCTGCGCCGCGGCGTCTACGTCACGGAGGCGCAGTGGCGGGACGCGACCCGGCGGGAGCGGTACGAGCTGCTCGTGCGCGGCACCCTTCCGAAGCTCAAGCGTCCGGCGCCGCTGGCACACGAGTCGGCTGCGGTACTCCTCGGCATCCCACTGATCGGCACCTGGCCGCGACGCGTCCACCTGCTGGAGGAGACGGCCAACGGCGGGCGGAACAGCGCGTTGGTCGTCCGGCACGGCACCCGCCACATGCCGGCGATCGAGGTGGTCGACGACATCGCCGTGACCTCGGCGGCCCGCACTGCCGTCGACCTCGCGCGGACCAGGACGTTCGCGTCCGGCCTGGCTGCCGCCGACCACGTCCTCGCCTCCGGCCTCGCAACGCTCGAGGAGCTGCACAGCGAGCTCGAGAAGACCAGGCACAGCAGCGGACAGGGACGTGCGCGACTCGTCGTGGCTCACGCCGACGGCAGGGCCGAGTCCGTGGGGGAGTCGCTGAGCCGGGCGCGGATGATCGAGCTGGGGGTCGCGCTTCCGCAGCTGCAGCAGCCGTTCTACGACAGCGACGGTCTCATCGGCCGCAGCGACTTCTGGTGGCCGAGGCTCAAGCTGATCGGTGAGTTCGACGGTCGGGTGAAGTTCGGTCGCCAGGTCGCAGCCGACGACGACGCCGCACGGGAAGCGCTGTGGCAGGAGAAGCGGCGGGAGGACAGGCTGCGCCGTCTGGGCAACGGCGTCGCGCGATGGACCTGGGACGAGGCGCTGAGGCCGGAGGTCTTCGCCCGGCTGCTCGCCGCGGCCGGCGTGCGCTAGGACGCGCTCGACCGTGCGCGTGCCCGTGCATCCGCGTGCCCGATGTACCGGGAACACGGTTCATCGACGGGCACACGGACGAGGGGGGACGGTGGGAGCGGGCGCACGGATGGGCGTGAGCCGCTGGCGCGGGGCCGAGCGTGGGCCGCAGAGGGAGAGCACTCGCGAGGGTGTGCCGCGGTCGGGTATCATCGCCCGGTTGCCTCGGCGAGGGAGACCGGAACGAACGGCTCCGTGATCGACGCGGTGGCGCCGGTGGGCGCCGCGTGTCGCCCCACGCCCAGGCGCTGCCGCCAGCCCGACGCCAACCCAGGAGATCCCCGTGGCCGACACTCCCGACACTCCCATCCTCAGCGCCCAGGTCCGCACCGAGTTCGGCAAGGGTGCCGCCCGCCGCACCCGCCGCGCCAACCAGATCCCCGCGGTCCTCTACGGTCACGGCGAGGCGCCCACGCACCTCGCGCTGCCGTCCCACGACACGTTCCTCGTCCTCAAGGACAACCCGAACGCCGTCGTCAACATCGAGGTCGAGGGCAAGCAGCAGATGGCGCTGGCCCGCCACATCCAGCGTGACCCGGTCCGGCGCACCATCGAGCACGTCGACTTCGTCATCGTCCGTGCGGGTGAGAAGGTCACCGTCGACGTGCCGGTCCACGTCGTCGGTGAGTCCGCGCCGGGCACCATCCACCAGCTCGAGGTCATGGCGCTGACCGTGACGGTTCCCGCGACCCGTATCCCCGAGGTCATCGAGGTCGACGTCGAGGGCCTGGAGGACGGCGCCGTCCTGCGCGTCAGCGACATCCCGCGCCCCGACGACGCCACCATCGAGGACGACCCGGAGCACGAGGTCGTCGTCATCTCGGTGCCGCGCGTCACGGCCGACGACCTCGCCGCCGACGAGGCCTCCGCCGAGGCGGGCGCCGCCGCCGGTGCCGAGGGTGGCGCCGAGGAGGAGTCCGCCGAGGGCTGATCGTCCGTCCTGCCCACGCCGCGTCCCGTCGCTGTACGCGGGCGCGGCGTGGGCACACGCGTTCCTGAGGAAGAGGTCATGAGCGACACCTGGCTCGTCGTCGGGCTCGGCAACCCGGGCCCGAAGTACGCCGGCAACCGGCACAACGTCGGGCGCATGGTCGTCGACACCCTCGCCCGCCGCACCGGCGCCACCCTGACCAGCCACAAGGCACGGGCCCACGTCGCCGACGCGCGGCTCGGGGTGCTGCCCGGTGGGGCGCCGGGCCCCAAGGTGGTCCTCGCGATCCCGGCGACCTACATGAACCTCTCCGGCGGGCCGGTGAGCGCGCTGCTGCGCTTCTACGACATCGCCCCGGAGCGGCTGCTCGTCGTCCACGACGAGCTCGACCTGCCGCCGAACGCCCTGCGGCTCAAGCGCGGCGGCGGCGAGGGCGGCCACAACGGCCTGCGCTCGATCTCCAACGCCGTCGGCACCCGGGAGTACGTCCGGCTGCGCGTCGGCATCGGGCGCCCTCCGGGCCGGATGGACGCGGCCGACTACGTGCTGCGGGACTTCGCCCCGGCCGAGCGCGCCGACGTGCTCGTCACCCTCGAGCAGGCCGCCGACGCCGTCGAGGACGTCGTCACCCAGGGCCTGGAGCGGGCGCAGCACCAGCTGCACACCGTCTGACCCCGGGGCAAGGCGTCCCGGGCGCGCTCAGCGGAACCGCGACGTGTCGCCCGCACCCTCTCGGACGACCTCCGGCGCACCCGACGTGAGGTCGACGACCGTCGTCGGTTCGACCGCGGCCGCCGGTGCCTCGACGACGACGTCGACGAGGTGACCCACCTCGTCGTCGACGACCCAGCCCTCCGACATCGGCTCCTCCTGGCCCGGCAGGATGAGCGTCGAGGTGAGAATCGGCTCCCCGAGCTCACCGAGGATCGCCAGGGCGACGCGGTGGTCGGGCACCCGGACGCCGACGGTGAGCTTACGGGGCTGGAGCATCATCCGCGGGACCTCCTTCGTCCCCTTGACGATGAAGGTGTAGGGCCCCGGCGTCAGCGACTTGACCAGCCGGAAGGCGGCGTTGTCGAGGATGACGAAGCTCCCCGCCTGCGCCAGCGACGCGCACATGAGCGTGAAGTGGTGCTTCTCGTCCAGCCGCCGGATCGTGCGGATCCGGTCGAGGGCGTCCTTGCTCCCCAGCCGCGCCCCGAGCGCGTACCCCGAGTCGGTCGGGTAGGCGATGAGCCCGCCGTCGCGCAGGACGTCGGCGACCTGGGCGAGGCGACGGGGCTGCGGGTCCTGCGGGTGGAGCTCGACGTACCGGGCCATCGGGCCAGTGTGCCGTAGCGCACGGTGCTCGTCAGCCCGAGACCGCCCGCGCGAGAGCGTCGCGGAAGCACCGTAGAATCGCGTGGTCCCCGCCCCTGTCCAGGACGCGGGGCGCTTGTGCTGCCCATCTGCTGAGGACCCATGCGACTCACCGGACTCATCCCGCCGCTCCTCGCCGACCCCGCGTTCGCCCAGGCCGTCGCCGCGGCCACGCACGGGGGCGAGCGCACGGTGAGCATCCCGCTCGGCGTACGCGCCGCCCTCGTCTCCGCGATCACCGGCCGCGACCACGGCGGCGGTGCGCGCCCCGTCGTCGTCGTCACCGCCACCGGGCGGGAGGCCGACGACGCCGCCGCGGCGCTGCGCAACTTCCTCCCCCACGACGACGTCGCGGTGCTGCCCGCGTGGGAGACGCTCCCCCACGAGCGGCTCTCGCCCCGCAGCGACACGGTGGCCCGCCGGATCGCCGTCTTCCGGCGGCTCGCCCACCCGGGCGCCGACGGGCGGTCCGGCGCGATCCGCGTCCTCGTCATGCCGGTCCGGGCATTGCTCCAACCCGTCATCAGGGGGCTGGGGGAGCTCGAACCGGTCGAGCTCGCCGTCGGTGACGAACGCAGCCTCGAGGACGTCGCCGCCGGGCTCACGGCGGCGGCCTACACCCGGGTCGACATGGTCGAGTCCCGCGGGCAGTTCGCCGTCCGCGGCGGCATCCTCGACGTCTTCCCGCCCGCCGAGGACCACCCGATGCGGATCGAGTTCTGGGGCGACACCGTCGAGGAGATCCGCTGGTTCTCCGTCGCGGACCAGCGCACCCTCGACGTCGCCGACCACGGGCTGTGGGCACCACCCGCCCGGGAGCTGCTCCTCACCGCCGCCGTCCGCGAGCGTGCCAAGGCCCTCGTCGAGCGGATGCCCGGCGCCGCCGAGATGCTCGAGCGGCTGAGCGAGGGCATCGCCGTCGAGGGCATGGAGTCCCTCGCGCCGCTCCTCGTCGACGGCATGGAGCCGGTGCTCGACCGCGTGCCCGAGGACGCGCTCGTCCTCATGTCCGAGCCCGAGCGGATCCGCCGCCGCGCCCACGACCTCGTCGCCACGACCGAGGAGTTCCTCGCCGCCGCGTGGGCGTCCGCGGCAGCCGGCGGGCAGACGCCGCTGGAGCTGCGCACCGCCTCCTTCCACACGCTCGAGGACACCCGCGACCTCGCCGCTCGGCGCGGCCTCGGCTGGTGGGAGCTCACCACCCTCTCCGCGGAGATGCCCGCGGCCCCGGACGCGGCCCCCGACGCCGAGAGCGGCGCGCCGGAGACCTCCGCCGTCGTCGCCCGGGACGTCGAGCCGTACCGCGGCGACGTGCCGAAGGCGCTCGCCGACCTGCGCGACCTCACCCACGACCGGTGGCGGCTGCTCATCACCACCCAGGGTCCCGGGCCGGCCCGCCGCATGGTCGAGCAGCTCGCCGACGCGGACGTCCCGGCCCGGCTGGTGGACGACGTCGTGGACGAGCCGCCCGCCGGCGTCGTCCTCGTCACGACGGCGGCGGTCCCGCGTGGCTTCGTCGCCACCGACCTCAGGCTCGCGGTCGTCACCGAGGCGGACATCACCGGCCGCGCCGGCACCTCGACCCGCGACATGCGGCGGATGCCCTCACGACGCCGCGGCGTCGTCGACCCGCTCGCGCTCATGGCCGGTGACTACGTCGTCCACGAGCAGCACGGCGTGGGCCGGTTCATCGAGCTCGTCCAGCGGACCATGGGCCGCGGCAAGGACGCGAGCACCCGCGAGTACCTCGTCATCGAGTACGCCTCGTCCAAGCGGGGCCAGCCGGGGGACCGGCTCTTCGTACCGACGGACTCGCTGGACCAGGTGACGAAGTACTCCGGCGGCGAGGCGCCCACCGTCAACAAGATGGGCGGCTCCGACTGGGCCAAGACGAAGAGCCGCGCCCGCAGGGCGGTCAAGGAGATCGCCGCCGAGCTCGTCCGGCTGTACGCCGCCCGTGCCTCGACCAAGGGCCACGCCTTCTCCCCCGACACCCCGTGGCAGCGCGAGCTGGAGGACGCCTTCCCGTACGTCGAGACCCCGGACCAGCTTGTCACGATCGACGAGGTCAAGGCCGACATGGAGCGCGAGATGCCCATGGACCGCCTGCTCTCCGGCGACGTCGGGTACGGCAAGACGGAGATCGCCGTCCGGGCCGCGTTCAAGGCGGTGCAGGACGGCAAGCAGGTGGCCGTCCTCGTCCCGACGACGCTGCTCGTCCAGCAGCACTTCGACACCTTCTCCGAGCGGTACGCCGGCTTCCCGGTCGAGGTGCGGGCGCTGTCCCGCTTCCAGAGCGACGCCGAGGCCACCGAGGTCAAGGAGGGGCTGCGGTCCGGGAAGGTCGACGTCGTCATCGGCACCCACCGGCTGCTCACCGGCGAGGTCCGCTTCAAGGACCTCGGTCTGGTCATCATCGACGAGGAGCAGCGCTTCGGTGTGGAGCACAAGGAGACCCTCAAGCAGCTGCGCACCAACGTCGACGTCCTGGCGATGAGCGCGACCCCGATCCCGCGGACGCTGGAGATGGCGATCACCGGCATCCGAGAGATGTCCACGCTCGCGACCCCGCCGGAGGAGCGGCACCCCATCCTCACCTACGTCGGCCCGTACGAGGAGAAGCAGGTCGCCGCCGCGGTACGCCGCGAGCTGCTCCGCGAGGGGCAGGTCTTCTACGTCCACAACCGGGTCTCGTCGATCAACCGGGCGGCCTCGAAGCTGGCCGAGCTCGTCCCCGAGGCGCGGGTCGCCGTCGCCCACGGGCAGATGGGCGAGCACCAGCTCGAGCGGGTGATCCACGACTTCTGGAACAAGGAGTTCGACGTCCTCGTCTGTACGACGATCGTCGAGACCGGCCTGGACATCTCCAACGCCAACACCCTCATCGTCGAGCGGGCGGACGCCTTCGGGCTCTCCCAGCTCCACCAGCTGCGCGGCCGGGTGGGCCGGGGCCGGGAGCGGGCCTACGCCTACTTCCTCTACCCGCCGGAGAAGCCGCTCACCGAGACCGCCCACGACCGGCTCTCCACCATCGCCTCCACCGTGTTCTTGCCGATCACGCTCCGCGGCCGGGCCAGCTCGATCTTGCGGAGCTGGGCGCCCCGCATGCCCAGCGCCTCCACCGAGATCTCGATCCCCGGGGCGATCACCCCACCC
>DAHVRG010000088.1 GCA_027322565.1 Georgenia sp. | reverse complement strand
CCGGTCGCTCGGGCGGCGGACCGGTCTACAGGTTGTGGACGTGGTTCCCGGCGGCCCCGCCGCGGAGGCGGGCCTGCGGCGGGGCGACGTCGTGGTGGCGATCGCCGGGGAGCGCATCGCCACCACGACGGCGATCCAGCGCCTCATGGTGGAGGGCGCGATCGGCCGCCCGCTGGAGATCACCGTCTGGCGCAACGGCGCACTCGTCGACGTCATCGCCCTGCCCCGCGAGCTGACCGGCGCCTGATGGGCAGATTCTCTTGCGGACTGCGTGCGAACTGCGTGCGCACCGCACCGCTCTGAACTGCGCAAACGCGCCGATTCACACGTTGAAGCGGAACTCCACGACGTCGCCGTCCTGCATGACGTAGTCCTTGCCCTCCATGCGCACCTTGCCGCGGGCGCGGGCCTCGGCGATGGAGCCGGCCTCGACGAGGTCGTCGAAGCTGACGACCTCGGCCTTGATGAAGCCGCGCTGGAAGTCGGTGTGGATGACGCCCGCGGCCTCCGGGGCGGTCGCGCCCTTGGGGATGGTCCAGGCGCGGGCCTCCTTCGGCCCGGCGGTGAGGTAGGTCTGTAGCCCCAGGGTGTCGAAGCCGACGCGGGCGAGCTTGTCCAGGCCCGCCTCGTCCTGCCCGGCCTCGGCGAGCATCTCGGC
This sequence comes from Georgenia sp., assembly GCA_027322565.1. Taxonomy (GTDB): domain Bacteria; phylum Actinomycetota; class Actinomycetes; order Actinomycetales; family Actinomycetaceae; genus Oceanitalea. The sequence continues at coordinate 3,935 of DAHVRG010000088.1, read as the reverse complement.
GGCCTCGTCGGGCTCCAGCTCCACCAGCTCGGACTCGAACTTCGCGTCGAGGAAGATCGCCTCGGCGGGGGCGGCGAGCTCGCGCAGCTCCGCCTGCATAGTCTCGTCGGCCAGGCCCTCGTCGTCGGTGTTGAAGACGTAGATGAACGGCTTGGCGGTGAGCAGCTGCAGCTCGGCGAGGTGCTCCGGGTCCAGGCCCGCGCGCTCGGCGCCGGCGGAGACGGCGGTGCCCTCCTCGAGGAGCGCCATCGCCCCACGTGCGGTGTCGAGGGCGGCGGGTTCCGCCTTCTTCCCGCGCACCTCCTTCTCCAGCCGCGGGATCGCCTTCTCCAGCGTCTGCATATCGGCGAGGACGAGCTCGGTGACGATCGTCTCGATGTCGTCGGCCGGGGAGACCTTCCCGTCCACGTGCGCGACGTCCGGGTCGGTGAAGGCGCGCGTCACGAGGCAGATGGCGTCGGCCTCACGGATGTTGTGGAGGAACTGGTTGCCCAGCCCCTCCCCCTCCGACGCGCCGCGCACGATGCCGGCGATGTCGACGAAGGAGACCGTCGCGGGGAGGATCTTCTGCGAGCCGAAGATCTCGGCGAGCTTCTCCAGCCGCGGGTCGGGCAGCGGGACGACGCCGATGTTCGGCTCGATCGTCGCGAACGGGTAGTTCGCCGCCAGCACGCTGGCCCGCGTCAGGGCATTGAAGAGGGTCGACTTGCCGACGTTCGGCAGTCCCGCGATTCCGATGGTGAGCGCCACGGGTGTCGAGTCTACGTCGGGATCAGCGGCCCGCGGCCGTGCCGCTGGTCACCGCCGGCTCACCCGCCCGCCACCGCGTAGTCCGCCTCCCGGCGGGGGTCGGCGGCCCCGGCCAGGCGACCGGACCCCGGGTCCACCTCCAGGGCGTTCACCGAGCCGTAGGCGTAGGTGGAGCCCGGGACGACCTCGACGGCGTAGCCGCGGCCTGCGAGCCGGTCGCGCAGCTCGCCGGGCAGCGACTCCTCCACCTGCATGGTGCGCCCCTCGAGGTGGAAGCGCGGCGCCGCCACCGCCTCCTCCAGCGACTGCCCGTGCCACGCCCACCGCGCGTAGACCGTGGTGAGGATGTTCGGGATGAACCGGCCCCCGGGTGAACCGATGACGAGCACCACCCGGGCGTCGTCGTCGAGGACGACGAGCGGCGCCGACCAGCTCACCGACCGCCGGCCCGGTGCCGGACGGTTCGCCGGGGACTCGATGGCGGAGAACCGGGAGAGCTGGTCGTTGAGGAAGAACCCGGCGTGGTGGTCGGCGGACCCGAACCAGTGGGTCAGCGTGTTCGTCATCGACACGGCCGTCCCGGTGGGGTCGACGACGCTGATGTGGGTCGTGTTCCCGGCGGTGTCCCCGGCCGCTCCGGCGGAGGTCGTGCCGTCTCCGCCGGAGGCCTGCGCCGAGACGTCCTCCGCGAGCGCCGCGTTCCGCCGCGGGTCGGTGAGCTCGGTGACCGGGACGTCGACGAACGCCGGGTCGCCGAGCACGCTGCCGGTCGACTCGTCGGCCACCTCCCAGGCCCGCGAGACCCGCTCCACGAACTCCAGCGACCCCGGGTCGGCAGACCCGGCGTCGAGCGCGTGGGCCACCTGGAGCATCTGCACCATCGGCGCACCGGGCAGCGGCGGCAGCGGCGCGAGCACCTCGTGGTCCCCGACGACGCCGCGCACCGGCTCCCCGCTCACCACCTCGTACCCGGCGAGCGACCCGGCGTCGATCCCCTGGACGCCGGTGAGCGACTCCGCGAGCGACCCGGTGTAGAACGACGCGGGTCCCTCCTCGGCCAGGGTGCGCATCGTCCGGGCCAGGTCCTCCTGGACCAGCACGTCCCCCTCGGCGAGGGGCCCGTTCCCGGACCGGAACTGGGGAAGCTCGGCGACGATCCCCGGCCCGACGTCCTCGCGCAGCCGGCGGGCGAGCATCGCCGAGACCGGGTGCCCCTCCTCGGCGAGCGCGATCGCGGGCGCGAGCACCGTTGCCCACTCGGCCTGCCCGTGCGCCTCGTGCAGGGCCGCCATGCCGGCGACGAAGCCGGGGATCCCGGTCCCCGACGGCGGGACGACGCCGTCGTCGGCGACGACCTCCCGGTAGTCGTAGGCCACGGCCCGGGTGCCGTCCCCACCCGGCACGACGATCGCTGCCCCGCCCCCGCCGATCCCGGAGGCGAAGGGCTCGACGACAGCGACGGCGAAGGCGGCTGCGACGGCGGCGTCGACGGCGTTCCCACCGGACTGGAGGACGCCCATGCCCGCCGCGACCGCGGCCGGGTCACCGGCGGCCACCCCGTACTGGCCCTCCGGCTCGGGCGTGGGTGACGGCTCCGGCGGCGCGGTGGTCGGGGGCGGCGTCGTCGGCGCCGGCGGTGGCGGGGTGGACGACGGCGCGTCCTGCGGCTGGGAGCTGGTGCACGCCGCGAGCGCCGCGACGAGGAGCCCGGTGAGAGCGAGGCGCACCGGTCGGGTGGGAGCGGGCACGAGTTGCCTCCTTGGTCCGGGTACCTACCGTAGGAGCACACGACCGGCGCGCATCCCGCACGACGGGAGGATCAGAGAGACGTGGCCGACGCCGCCGACTTCATCACCCGGGCCCAGCCCTCCGCGCCCGGACCCCGCCACGGACGGATGCTCGGGGTGGACGCGGCCCGGGCCCTGGCCATCGTCGGCATGGTGACCGTGAACGTCGGCCCCACCGAGGGGACCGGGTTCGGCACCTGGCTCTACCTGCTGCCCCACGGCCGGGCGTCCGTCCTCTTCGTGCTCCTCGCCGGGATCGGCTTCTCGCTCATGACGCGCCGGGTACGGGACACCGGCGCCGGACGTGGTCCGCTCTGGGCCGGTCTGGCGTGGCGATGCCTCGTGCTCCTCGTCGGTGGGCTCGCGCTCCAGCTGCTCGGTCACGACGTCAACGTCATCCTCTCGGTCTACGCCCTGCTCTTCGTCGTCGCCGGGCTGCTCGTCCGGGTGCCGGACCGGGTGCTGCTGACGCTCGCGGGGCTTGCCGCGCTCGCCGGGCCGGTGCTGTGGCTCGGGCTCCAGGTGCGGGCGGGCACCCCCTTCGACGCCCGCGCCCCGCGGCTCGACGACGCGCCCGGCGAGGTGCTGGTGGCGCTGCTCCTCACCGGCCCCTACCCGTTGGTCACCTGGGTCGCGCCGTTCGCCCTCGGGATGTGGCTCGGACGGCGGGACCTCACCGATCCGGCGCGACAGCGACGGCTCGCGGTCGTCGCCGGCGCGCTCGCGGTCACCGCGCCGCTGGCCGCCCGGGCCGCTGCGTGGGCGCGCGGTGGGCTGGTCGGCGACCTCTCGTGGGAGCTCCTCCTCACCGACGCCCCGCACGGCCAGATGCCGCTGTGGCTGGTCGGGGCGACGGCCGTCTCCGTGCTCGTCCTCACCGGGTGCCTCGTCCTCGAGCGGCGGCTCGGGGGACGGCCGCTCCGCCCGGTCGCGGTGCTCGGGCAGCTCTCCCTGACCTGCTACGTGCTCCACCTCTTCGTGCTCGCCTGGGTGCGTCCGCTGCCCTGGACCCTGGGACAGGGCGTCGCTGTCAGCACCGTCCTCGTCGGCGCGGCGGCTGCCGGGTCGGTGCTCTGGCGGCGACGCCACCGGCGCGGCCCGCTCGAGGTCCTCGTGCGGGCACCGTGGACGTGGGCCGGCGCTGCCCCGGCCGCGCACCGTGCGGCCCGGCCGTAGCGGCGGCGCCGGTGCTGTGCCACGGTGAGGGCACCCACCTGCCGAAGGAGGACCGATGGCCGACCTCAACGCACTCGTCACCTCGCACCTGAAGGCCGCCCGGGCCGACGCCCACGGCCGCAGCGCGGAGCTGCTCGTCCGCGACGGCGTGCTGCGCCAGTCGATCCTCGCGCTGCGGGAGGGGGCCGAGCTCACCGAGCACAACGCCCCGCACGCGGCGAG
>DAHVRG010000069.1 GCA_027322565.1 Georgenia sp. | reverse complement strand
CTCCCCCACCGGACCTGGCACCATCACCGACCCCTCCCGTATCGAACGTCTGTATGAACAGTACCGCCGACCACCGACATCGACCGGACAGGCGGCGCAGGGCCCCTCGAGCTAGTCCAGGACGATGGACGGAGTCAGCCTCAGGTCTCCCGAGACTCCGAACGCGGCGCCTGGCAGCGGCAGCAGAGAACCTCCGGTCCCATCCGTACTGGCACCCCGTTCCGCCCCGCACCGGACGCGAAGGCCCTACGCTCAGGCGCACCGGCACCGTCGCGGGGAGCTCCGATGCGCTATCTCGTCTCGCTCGTCCTGGCGCTCTCCGGTGCGGCCGCGGTCGCGGCCGACGTCCAGCGCTGGCATCTCGCGTGCACCGGCGGCTTCGACGAGCTCGACTGCCTCCGGATGCAGGACCACAGCTGGGACTACGCCATCCCCTGGGACCCCTGGACACCGATCGGCACGAGTGCCCACCTCATGGCGCTGAGCTACGCGCTCCTGGCAGTGGCCGCGCTCGGGCTGGCGCCGGCGGTCGTCCGGGCGTGGTGGGCCTGGGTCGTCGGGGTACCGTTCGCGGCGGCGTTCGCCGTCCTCGCGGCGACGACGTACGAGTCGGCGTCGGCGGGCCGGGTGGTCCACCTTCCCGGGACCGTCGCGGCGCTCAACGTGTACTCGCTCGCGTGGCCCGTCGGGCTGCTGCTCGTCGCGGTGGTCGGCCACCTCCCGCTCCGGTCGTCCCTGCTCACCGGACGCCGCGTCACCATCGCCGCGGTGCTGCTCGCCCTCACCGCACCGCTGGCGCTCTACTTCGTCTCCTCCTTCGCGGTGCTCTACGGCTCGCACGACACCTCACCGTGGGACGTGGCGGTCGGAGGACTGCTCACCGTCGCTGCCGCCGTCGCTCTGGTCACCGCGCGGCGGCACGTCGCCGAGCCCGAGCAGCCCCGCCGTCCCGTCCGCACGCTCGTGTGACGCCGGCCGGCCCGCGGACGGTATCCTCTCCGGGGTCATCGGCCGGTACGCACGCGTACCGGCTGTCCGTTCGTCAGGACCTCGGAGGACGTGTGCGGGTGCGGCAGCTCGGTGTGGCCTTCATGGTCGGTGTCGTCATGACGGTCACCGCGTGCGCGAACTCCGACCCGGTCCCGGACGGCACAGCGCCGGCTGTGGACGGGAGCGCGGAGCCGACGACGCCGGCCCCCACCGCCACTGATGATGCTGGGACAGCGGCGCCGGACCCCGCCGCAGGACCCCGCTTCCCCGAGTGCGAACCCGCTGAGGGGAAGACGGTCACGCCGCTGGACGACGTCGTCATCGAGGCTCAGGAGATCCCCGAGGTGCGTACCGACGACGTCGAGATCGACGGGCAGACGGTCCCCGGCGTCGTCGTCGAGGGGGCAGTCATCCCCGAGCGGGTCGCTGAGCGCGGCTGCATCGTCGAGTACGAGGCGCCCGGCGGGTGCCTGCCCGCGATGGAGATCTCCGGCGCCTACATCCCCGACTACACCATCCCCGAGCGCGTGCTGCCCGCGGTGACGCTCCCGGACGGGACGGTGCTGGAGGAGGTCGTGCTGCCGGCCCGGACCGTCGACGAGGTCGTCGTCGAGGGCGTGTCCGTCGACGAGGTCTGCCAGGTCGAGGAGGACGCGGCCGGCTCCTATGTCTCCGCCGTCTACCGCAGCGCCATCTACCGCAGTGCCGGCTACCAGGAGGCGGCCTACCAGGACCCCGTCTACCGCGACCCGGTGTACCTCGAAGGGGGCACCCTGCCGGGCGTCTCCGTGCCCGGCGTCAGCGCACCTGGGCTGAGCGTGTCCGGTGAGGACGTCCCCGGCGCTGCCCTCGAGGGGTACCGCCTCGAGGGGACCGACGACGTCGAGGTCAGCGCCAAGGACGACGCGGTGTTCTACAGCAGCGAGGGCGACGTCCTCTTCGGGAACGACGAGGACACCATCCGGCCGGAGGCGGAGGCGGCGCTCGCGGCCGTCGTCGCGGACATCGCCGAGCGCGGCGAGCCGGTGAAGGTCCGGGTCGAGGGGCACACCGACGACGTCGGGACCGAGGAGCACAACCTCGACCTCTCGCAGCGGCGGGCCGACGCGGTGGCTGCGTGGCTCGTCGAGGAGGGTGGGCTCGACGCCGCGATCATCACCACGGCAGGGCTCGGCTACGCGTACCCGCGGGCGGACAACGCCACCGACGAGGGACGCGCGCAGAACCGGCGCGTCGTCATCACCGTCGACCTCGGCTGACCGCCCGGGACCCCGCACGGGCGAGTGCCGACCCGGGCCGCGGCGCGAGCGCGAGGACGGCCAGTGCGGCGGCGATCGCCCCGAGCCCGGCCCACCCGACGGCGGAGAGGCGTTCCCCGACGACGACGACGGCGAGCAGCGCCGCGACCGCCGGCTCGGCCAGCGTCAACGTCGTGGCCGTGCTCGGCGTGATGTGCGTCAAGCCGTAGCCGAAGAGCAGGTACCCGAGGAACATCGGGACCAGCGCCATGTACGCGGCCACCCCGAATGCCTGGGGCGACGCGACGAGCGGTGCGCCCGTGAGCAGCAGGACCGGCAGGAGCAGGGTGCCGCCCGCCCCGAAGACGGCTCCCATCGACGCAGCTCGGCCCACCCCGCGCGCCATGAGGCGGTGCACCGTCCAGGAGTAGAAGGCGTAGGTCGCGCCGGCGACCAGCCCGAGGGCGATGCCAGCCAGGACGGCGGCGGTCGTCGCCGTCGTCCCGACCGGCCCGGCGAAGCACAGCAGGGTGCTGCCGACGATCCCCAGCCCCGCCGCCAGCGCCCACCGCCGGCCGAGGACGCGGCCCTCGACCGCGCGCTCGAGAAGCCCGGAGGCGAGCGGCGCGGACGCGAGGGAGACGACCGTCCCGACGGCGACGCCGGCCAGCCGCATCGAGCTGTAGAACGCCAGCGGGTAGACGGCCACCGCGAGGGCGCCGGCCCACACCGTCCCGGTATGCGCTCGCAGGCGCGACCACTCGCGGCGCAGCGCCGGCACCGCGACGGCCGCCTGCAGCACCCCGCCGACCCCCAGCGCCGCCGCGCCGATCGCGAGCGGACCGGCGTCCGGCGCGAAGGTGGCCGCCGTGCCGGTCGTCCCCCACAGCACCGCGGTGACGAGGACGGCCGCCATCCCCGCGGCGTGACCGCGGCTCACGGCGCGCTCCACCAGAGTCGGCAAGGGCCGCCCGAACCTGCGCGTGCGGGAGCCGCGGACTCGCGACAGGGCAGCGTCATCCCGCTCCTCTCGTCACGTCACTGGCGAGTTGCCCGCCGGGCCACCCGTGCAGGGGCTGCGCGGCGGCCGCTGCGGACGGTGCCCGACAACCGTAGCGACAGGACCCGTCGGGACGGCGCCCTGCCCCCGGCGCCCCGTTTCGTGCTGCGCCGACGGCCCAGGTTTCCTACCGTGGCACCATCCGCTGAGAGGAGCGCCATGACCGTGCAGACCCAGGCCCCGGGCGGCTCGCTCCCGGCCGACGTGGTGGGGCTCGTCGAGGACGCCGTCGACCTCGCCGCCGCCTGGCTCGCCGCCACCGACGAGGGCCAGACCCGTGCCGAGCGCGCAGCGTCCGAGCAGCTCGCCGCCCTCGTCAGCGACCCGGAGGGGCTCGACCTCGCCGTCCGCTTCGTCGACCGCGTCGCGCGTCCCGAGGACCTCCGGGTGGCCGCCCGCGAGCTCGCGCGCATCTCCGCCGGAGCCGCCGGGTTCCTCGGGCCGGTCGACCGGCTGCTGCTCGGTGCCGGAGCGCTCGCAGCCCCGCTCGCCCCCCAGCTCGTCGTGCCGCTCGCGCGACGGCGGCTGCGCCAGATCATCGGCCACCTCGTCGTCGACGCCCACGACCCGGCGCTCGCCGCCCACCTCGAACGGGCCCGCCGTGAGGGGTTCCGGCTCAACATCAACCTCCTCGGTGAGGCGGTGCTCGGTGAGGCAGAGGCACAGTCCCGGGCCGACCGCACGCGGCGGCTGCTCGAGCGCGAGGACGTCGACTACGTGTCGATCAAGGTCTCCTCCCTCGTCTCCCAGATCACCACGTGGGACACCCGCGGCACCGTCGAACGGGTCCTCGAGCGGCTGCGCCCGCTCTACCGCGCGGCCGCCGCCCGCTCCCCGCAGGCGTTCGTCAACCTCGACATGGAGGAGTATCGCGACCTCGACCTCACCCTCGAGGTCTTCACCACCCTCCTCGCCGAGCCGGAGTTCGCCGACCTCGAGGCGGGCATCGTGCTCCAGGCCTACCTCCCGGACTCCGTCGCGGCGCTCGAGCGGGTCGTCGCGTTCGCGCGAGAGCGCCGGGACGCCGGGCACAGCGGGATCAAGATCCGCTTCGTCAAGGGCGCCAACCTCTCCATGGAGCGCGTCGAGGCAGAGATCCACGGCTGGGAGCAGGCGCCATACCCGACGAAGGAGGACGTCGACGCCAATTACCTGCGGCTCGTCGAGCGTGCCCTGCGTCCCGACCTCGCCGGTGCCGTCCGGATCGGGGTCGGGTCGCACAACCTCTACGACGTCGCGCTCGCCCACCTGCTCGCCGAGCGGCGCGGCGTGAGCGCCATGCTCGACGTCGAGATGCTCCAGGGGATGGCGCCCGCGCAGGCACGCGCGGTCCAGGCCGCGGTGGGCACCGTGCTCCTCTACACCCCCGTCGTCGCCCCGGAGGACTTCGACGTCGCCGTCTCCTACCTCGTGCGCCGGCTGGAGGAGAACGCCCAGCCGCAGAACTTCCTCCGCGCGCTCTTCACCGACGACGAGGCCCGGTCGGCCGCCATGGCCGACCAGGAGGCCCGCTTCCGCGCTTCCGTCCGGGACCTCGCGACGGTCTCCGCCGCCCGGCGGCGCACCGACGAGCGCCACCCGGCGGGGTCCTCCTTCAGCAACACGAGCGACGCCGACCCGGCGCTGCCCGAGGTCCGTGCCTGGGCGGCCGAGCGGTTGCGCGCGCGGCCCGCCACGCCACGGTCCCCGGTGCTCGCCTCGACCGGTGAGGTGGACTCCGTCGTGGCGCGCGGCCGCGCCGCCCAGCCGGCCTGGGCCGCGCGCCCCGCCGCCGAGCGGGCACAGTTGCTGCGCCGAGCCGCCGACGAGCTCGAGGCGCGCCGCGGCGAGCTCGTCACCCAGATGGCCGCCGAGGGCGGCAAGACCATCGAACAGGCCGACCCGGAGGTCTCCGAGGCGATCGACTTCGCCCGCTACTACGCCGACCGCGCGCTGGAGCTCGAGCCCGGCGCCTCGCTCCACACCGACGGCGCCCGGTTCGTCCCGAACGTCCTCACCCTCGTCACGCCGCCGTGGAACTTCCCCGTCGCGATCCCGATCGGCGGGGTGCTCGCGGCGCTCGCGGCCGGCAGCGCCGTCGTCATCAAGCCCGCCCCACCGGTCCCGGGCTGCACCGAGATCGCCGTCGCCGCGCTGCACGCGGCCGGCGTGCCCGACGACGTCCTCCAGGTGGTCCGGACCGACGAGGGGGAGGTGGGCCGGGCGCTGGTCGCGCACGACGGCGTCGACGCCGTCGTGCTCACCGGGGCGGCCGAGACCGCGGAGCTCTTCTCCTCGTGGCGCACCGGTCGGCCCGGCGGGCCGCGGGTCCTGGCAGACACCTCCGGGAAGAACGCCCTCGTCATCACCCCGGCCGCGGACTACGACCTCGCCGTCGCCGACCTCGTCAAGAGCGCCTTCGGCCACGCCGGCCAGAAGTGCTCGGCGGCATCGCTGGCGATCCTCGTCGGGTCGGCGGGCCGCTCGGAGCGGCTCCTGCGCCAGCTCGTCGACTCCGTCCGCTCGCTGCGGGTCGGCTGGCCGACCAACCTCGGGCCCACGATGGGCCCGGTCATCGAGCCGCCGACGGGGAAGCTGCGGCGGGCGCTGACCACCCTCGAGCCGGGGGAGCGGTGGCTCGTGGAGCCCTACCAGCTCGACGGCACGGGGCGGCTGTGGTCACCGGGGCTGAAGGACGGCATCACCCCCGGCTCCTTCTTCCACCTCACCGAGTGCTTCGGGCCGGTCCTCGGCATCATGCGCGCCGACACGCTGGACAAGGCCATCGAGCTGCAGAACGCCACCGCCTTCGGCCTCACCGGCGGCCTCCACTCCCTCGACGAGGGGGAGATCGACCACTGGCTCGAACATGTCGCGGTCGGCAACGCCTACGTCAACCGGCACATCACCGGCGCCATCGTCCAGCGGCAGTCCTTCGGCGGCTGGAAGGCCTCCGCCGTCGGCCCGGGCGCAAAGGCGGGCGGGCCGAACTACGTCAGCCAGCTCGGCCACTTCGCGCTGGACGGGCTGCCCAGCCGCACCGCGGAACCGAGCGCCGAGGTCCGTGCCGCCCTCACCGACCTCACCGGCCTCGTCCCCGACGACGCCGAACGCACCTGGCTCGAGCAGGCCGCGCGCTCCGACGCCGCGGCCTGGGAGGCGGAGCTCGCGCACGAGCAGGACCACACCGGGCTGCGGGCCGAGGCGAACGTCTTCCGCTACCGGCGGGTCCCGGTCCTCGTGCGGACGGTCGCGGGTGCGGCACCGGTCGAGCTGCTCCGGGTGCTCCTCGCCGGGGTCGCGGCGGGCACCCCCGTCCGGGTGAGCCTCGACCCCGTGACGAGCGCGACGCTCAAGGCCCTCGACGCGCCGGACACCCGCCCCGGGCTGCGCCGGCTGGCGCGCCACGTCGAGCGCGGGGAGACGGACGCCGAGCTCCTCGACCGTGTCCGGTCCCAGGGCGTGGAGCGGGTGCGCGTCGTCGGCGAGGGGCCCGCGGCGGACGCACTCGTCGACGCCCTGTGGTCCCCCAGGGTGAGCGTCGTCGCGGGGCCCGTGCTCGCCACCGGTCGGCGGGAGCTGCTCGGCATGCTCCGGGAGCAGGCCGTGTCCCGCACTCTGCACCGCTTCGGCCACCTTCCCGGCGAGATCTGAACCGCCGCGCAGCTCGCTTCCCCGCTCCAGCGGGTGCGCGGTAAGGCCGCAGGGGCTGTGGCCTCCCCCACAGTCGTCCAAATGGTGAGATTCTCCCCACAGCCTGTCTCAACTGCATAACGAATCGGTTGCGAGTCTGTGGCAGATGTCCTAACGCCTGCGAGCGCGTGTGTACCGTGACGGCACCTCGGCGTGTACCGCGGCACGCTCACCGGTACCCCGGTGCAACCGTGGGCACACGCCAAACGCATCCAGGAGGAACATTGAAGATCAGGCGTACAGCCCAGGCTGCCGCCGTCCTCGCAGCAGGCTCGCTCGTCCTCGCGGCGTGCACGAGCCCCAGCGACGACGGGGGCACGGGCACCACCGGTGACGACGAGACCCAGACCGAGGACGCCGGAGGTGACACCGGCACGGAGGACACCGCCAAGGCGGACCTGGGCGACATCCAGACCGTCGAGGGGAACATCTTCTACTCGACCGGTCAGGACGAGTTCACCGGCTACAACTCCAAGACGGCCGACACGTACAGCACGTACAACAACGTGATCATGGACCGTGTCCTGCCGGAGGGCTTCTTCTACTTCGGCACCGACGGCACGATCCACGAGAACGAGCACTTCGGCACCGCCGAGGTGATCTCCGGCCTCGAGGACGACGAGCCGCTGGTCATCGAGTACACCGTCGCGGATGACGCCGCGTGGTCGGACGGCAACCCGATCGACTACGCGGACTTCCTCATGGAGTGGGCCTCGCAGAACCCGGCGTGGCTCGTCCCCGAGGACGCCGAGAGCATGCCGTTCAACCACGTCTCCGGCACCGACTACACCCAGGTCAACGTGCCGGACGGCCCGCAGGCGGACAGCTTCGACGCCAAGTCCTTCCGCGTCGAGTACGCCGAGAAGTACCCCGACTGGCGGCTCGTCACCGGCGCCTACCTGTTCCCGGCCCACATCATCGCCGAGCAGATCGGGATCACCGAGGAGGAGCTTGTCCAGGCGATCAAGGACGAGGACGTCGACACCCTGATGCAGGCCGCCGAGTTCTGGAACACCGGCTGGCTCTCCAGCCCCGGCCAGGTCCCGGACCCGGCCATCGCGCCGTCGGGCAACGCCTACCAGTTCAAGGAGGGCGGCTGGACCGCCGGGCAGTCGATCACGCTCGAGGCCAACCCGAACTACTGGGGCCCCGCCCCGGCCACCGAGGAGCTGACCTTCCGCTTCCTCGACGCCTCCGGGCACGTCCAGGCCCTGCAGAACGGTGACCTCAACATCATCGAGCCGCAGGCGACCGTCGACACCCTGCCTCAGCTCGAGGGCCTGGGTGACCTCGTCGAGATCCAGACCGGCGCCGAGCTGACCTGGGAGCACATCGACTTCAACTTCCGGGAGAGCAGCGCGTTCTCCGAGGACCAGGGCGGCCTGGCGCTGCGCGAGGCGTTCGCCTACTGCGTGCCGCGCCAGCAGATCGTCGACAACCTCATCAAGCCGGTCGACCCCGAGGCCGTCGTCATGAACGCCCGCGAAGTCTTCCCGTTCCAGAACAACTACGACGAGGTCGTCTCGGCCGCGTACGACGGCCGCTACGACGAGGTCGACCTCGAGGAGGCCCAGCGCCTCGTCGAGGAGTCCGGCGTCGAGACCCCGATCGACGTCCGCATCGGCTACTCGGCGCCCAACCCGCGCCGGACCGACCAGGTCGACATGATCAAGTCGAGCTGTGACCAGGTCGGCTTCAACGTCATCGACGTCGGCTCGCAGGACTTCTTCTCCAACGCGCTGCCGGCCGGTGACTACGAGGTCGCGCTCTTCGCCTGGGCGGGCTCCGGCCAGATCGCCTCGGGCCAGAACATCTACTCCACGGGTGCGCCGCAGAACTACGGCCAGTTCTCCAACGAGACCGTGGACGAGGCCTGGACGGTGCTCGCCGCGTCGCTCGACCCGGAGGTCCACCTCGAGCAGACGAAGATCATCGAGAAGGAGCTGTGGGACTCGCTCTTCGGCATCCCGATCTTCGCCCACCCGGGTGTCGTCGCGCACACGGCCGGGATGGAGAACGTCCGGCACACCGCCACCCAGAACCAGGTGGCGTGGAACGCCGAGCAGTGGCTGCTCGCTGAGTGACCCGCACCTGTGAGGTGATCGTCACACCGGTCACCTGACGCACGCGGAACGACGCCGGTGGGGTGGAGGGGGATCCC
>DAHVRG010000277.1 GCA_027322565.1 Georgenia sp. | reverse complement strand
TTCCACCACCCCGACGGCACCCACATCGGTACCGGCATCCGAGACCCCCTCCCCAACACCCACACGGCCGGCGCGGCCGCGGGCGGCCCACGGAAGAACGGATCGAGTACCGGTGCGACGGGCACGGGCGGATCCAGGGCCTGCGCCGTCCTGGGCAACCTGCGCGTGACCGTGCAGGTACCCGAAGATGACGAACCCGCACGCGTGACCGTCACCCAAGATCCCACAGCGGGGAGCACGCACAGCGGACGGACTGCGGAGACTCACGGCGCCGGCGCCGGGGCGGTGCCGCGGCCGGACTGCCGTGACGGATCACCGACTGAGCGATCGACGCCACGTGCGCCCACCGAGCAGCCCGCGACGCGAGCCGCCGGTATCGGCGTGTGGGGGAGAAGCAGGAGCCCACCCGCCAGGTCGCGGGACTCGCTCCGCGGGCCACGCGACCACACGCCTTACGCACGCGGATGGCGGGTATCCGTGCAGTCTCCCGCGGCGACGTCAGTCGGTGGGTTCCCGCTCGCCCGCCAGGGCGGCTCGGGTACGGGCGTACTGCCGCTGGATGTACTCCTCGAGGACGACGGCTTCGATCCGCCACATACCTCGACCCCCGACCTGGATGGCGGGAAGGTCTCCCGACCGCACGAGCGACCGCGCCTGCGCGACGGAGATCGACAGCTCCTCGGCGACGTCCGCAAGAGTGAGGAAGCGAGCCATGCCCTCAGTGTCTCACCGGGGTAAAGCTCCCGGGCGGCCCTGTGCACAACCGTCCCTCGCGCAACAGCTGTGGAGAAAGCGCCCCGCGTGGACCGCGGACCGGGCACCATGGGCGGCAAGCACGCGGAGGGGAGTGCGATGAGCGACGACGACGCGCAACGGCTGCGGCGCCCCAGCTGGCGGGACCCCCGGCTGGGTGTGGGCGTCCTGCTCGTCGCCGCCTCCGTCGCGCTGGGCAGCTGGGCGGTGGCCCGCGCGGATGAGACCGTCGACGTCCTCATGACCGTCGGAGCCCTGACTCCCGGTGACCGCCTCGAGGATGCACAGCTGGTCAGCCACCCGGTACGGCCAGACGGCGAGATCACTGACACCTACCTTCCCGCGGCAAGCTCGGTCCCGGACGACGCCGTCGTCATCCGGGTGGTCGGAGCCGGTGAGCTGGTTCCCGCCGCAGCCATCGCCAGCGCCACCGACGTGGCGCTCCGCCCTGTCGTCGTCCCCCTGCCCGGCAGTGTGCCGAACGGCGTGGCGAAGGGGGCACTCGTCGACCTCTGGCTCACCGCGACCCTGCGTCCGGGGCAGGCCGCCGACGCAGACCTCGACGCGCCCCGGCTCCTCGCCGAGCAGCTGGTCGTCGCGGACCTGCTCGAGGGCGAGTCCCTCTTCGCGGCCGCAGGCGGATCGGCCGTCCAGGTCCTCGTCCCGCAGGCCGAGCTGCCCACCGTACTGGCGGCGCTGTCGGGTGAGGGCGAGATCGTCGTCGTCCCGGTCCCGGGCGGTGCACCATGACCACGGGGGTGCTCCTCGCGGTGACCCACCCGCAGGAGGCGGAGCTGGTCGCTCTCGTCGACGCCCAGGGAACCGGCCTACGGGTGGTACGTCGCTGCGCCGACGTCCCCGAGGTCATGGCGGCCGGGCTCGCGGGTCTCGGGTCGCTGGCCGTGCTCTCCGCCGACCTACCGGGCGTCGACCGACCGGTGCTCGGCAGGCTCGCCGGCGCCGGGCTCCGGACCGTCCTCATCGCCGCCGCGGACGACCTCCCGCGGTGCCGGGCACTGGGCGCCACAATCGTCGTCACCGCCGAGTCCGGACCCGAGGCGTGGGCCCGAGCAGTGACGCAGCTGGCACGTGCCGATCCCGCGCCCGAGCCGGCACCGGCTCGCCCCGAGGCCCCGGAGAACCCCGTCGCAGCCGAGCAGGGCCGGATCGCCGTGGTGTGGGGGCCGCGTGGCGCGCCCGGCCGGACGACGGTGGCGGCCAACCTCGCCCACGAGCTCTCCGCCCACGGCCAGGCGCTGCTGATCGACGCGGACACCGAGGCGCCGAGCGTCACCCAACTCCTCGGCGTCCTCGACGAGACCGCCGGGATCGCTGCGGCGGCCAGGCTCGCCGGGGACGGCCGGCTCGACGACGATGCACTGCGGACACTCACCCGACGTCTGGCGAGAGGCCCGCGGCTGCTCACCGGCCTCACGCGCGCCGACCGCTGGCGTGAGCTGCCCGCGGCGTCCCTCGACGTCGTCTGGGAGACCGCCCGGAACGTCGCGCACTGGACCGTCGTCGACGTCGCCGCTGGGATCGACGGAGCCCGCGACGGGTCATTCCCCGGGACCGCGCCCCGGCGTCACCAGGCCACGCTGTCGGCTCTCGCTGCGGCAGACGTGGTCGTCGTGGTCGGGGCGGGCGAGCCGGTGGGGATGCACCGCCTCGTCGTCGCGCTGCAGGAGATCACCGAAGCGGGCGTGTGCGCACCGCACGCCCGACGAGTCGTCGTCGTGAACCGCGTGCGGGCATCGGCCGCCGGCGCAAACCCGGAGCAGGCGGTCGTCGAGTCCCTCGCCCGTTTCGCCGGGGTGAACGACCCGCTGCTTGTCCCGGACGACCGTGCCGCCCACGACCGTGCAGTGCTGCGGGGCGCGGTGCTCGCGGAGGTCGCGCCAGGCAGCCGTGCGCGGGTCCCGCTGCGGGAGCTCGCTGACCGGTTGGCCGGACCGACCGGTGACCGACGCGGACGAGGCGAGCGACGTGGCCGAGGCGGTAGGCGCGGGCAAGGCGACCGGCGCCGCCGGACCGAACACCCGAGAACCCGCGTGAGGACGTCCGGCGCGGGATCACCGGTTATCGCCGACCCGTGAGGAACAATGCGCCCATGCGGATCTACCTGCCGGCCACGAACGCCGACCTCAGGCGACCGGACGGCGTGCCGCCGCGCTGGGGGCACGCGGTGACCGCCGAGCTGCGCCGTGCGCTGCCCGACGAGGACGACGAGGGGCTCGAGGCGAGCGCCATGTTGGCAGCCGCCGACGAGAGCATCGTCCACCTGCGCGCATCCTCCTCCGCTGCACCCCGACGGGTGGTCATCGCTGCCGACGTCGCGGAGTCCGCCGTCGTCGTCCCCGACCGGCCGCGTCCGTGGCAGCCGGGCGACGACCAGCTCCCCAGCGCGGTCGACGTCCGGACCACCGTGCCGTGGCGGGACGTCGCGAGCATCCACGTGGACGAGGAGGAGGCGGTCGAGGACGTCGCCGCCGCGATGGCCGACGACGAGGCCCTCGACCGAGCCGCCGAGCACGATCTCCTGTGGCACGACATCGTCGAGCGGGAGGTGCTCGCCCGCGAGCTGCGGGGCTGAGCCGGCAGGGGCCGTAGGCCCGCGAGGGCCGGTTACGCCCGTACGGTGAGCGTCGACACCCCGGACGGGAGCCGGCGCACCTCGATACGGTCGGCGACCCGGTCCTTGAGCTCACTCACGTGGCTCACGATACCGACGGCCCGGCCCCCCGCCTGGAGACGTCCCAGCTCGCCGAGCACGCCGTCGAGGGTGTGCGGGTCCAGCGAGCCGAAGCCCTCGTCGACGAATAGGGTGTCGAGCGAGATGCCGCCCGCCTCGCTCGTGACGACGTCCGCGAGCCCGAGCGCCAGGCACAGTGACACGTAGAAGGTCTCACCGCCCGAGAGCGTGTGCGGGTCGCGCGCGCGTTCGGTGACGTGGTCGTGGACCGCGAGGCCGAGTCCGGCCTTCCTGGAGCGTCCCTCCCGCTCGTCGATGCGGTGCAGCGAGTACCGGCCGTCCGACATCACGCTCAGGCGCTCGTTCGCGGCGGCGACGACGTCCTCGAAGCGACGGAGCAGGACGTAGGTCGACAGCGTGGTAGCCCGTGCGTTCCCTTCGCCGGCGGCGGCGAGCTCACCCATACGGAGCACCGGTGCGGCACGCTCGGTCACCTCGCGGTGGCGGCGCAGGACCTCGAGGAGTGCGCTACGGCACCGCCGGAGCCGCCCGAGGGTGTCGGCGACGCGTCCGGCGTCCTCCGTCGCGGCGATGAGGTCCGCGTGACGCGCGGTGTGGACGTCGACGGCCTCGGCCACGGCCGGCTCCTCTTCGCCGGTGAGCGAGGCGAGCGCAGGCTCGGCGAGTGCGGCATGGACGTGTGCGGCGTCGGCGTCGTAGGCGGCGATCTCGCTCTCGAGTCCGTGCACCCGGGCGGCGGGCAGCTGGGCGGCAGCGGCGGCGTCGGCGTCGGCGAAGCCGGTCTCCTCCAGCGCAAGGGCGAGCGCCGCCTCGGTCTCGCGGTGGCGGCGACGTGCCTCGTCCTGCGCCTCACGGGCCCGCACGATCCGCTGCGCCAGCTCCAGCCGGGTCTCGAGCCGGTGGACCCGGTCGCGCACGGACGGCGCGTCGCCGGCGGCACGGCGACAAACCTCCCGGTCGGCGACGAGCGACGCGCGGATGCCCCGCAGGTGCTCGTCGGCGACGGCGAGGGCGTTCTCCTCGGCGCCGACCTCGTCGCGGAGCCGCTCGGTCTCGGCGTCGAACGCGGCGAGCTCGGTGCGCCGCAGCTCGGCCAGGCGGACGGCCTCGCGGGCGTCCGCGAGGTCCTGCTCGGCTGCGGCGAGCGCGGCCGTGGCATCTGCCAGACCGGTGCCGCCGGCTACCTCCACGGCCGCGCGCAGGCGGGCCTCGACCTGGGCCTGCTCCTCCCGCGCGGCGGCGAGGGCGGCCTCGGCGCGCTGCCGCCGGTCGGCCGCCGCCTCCACCTCCTCCACGGTGGCATGCTCCGGGGACAGCGCGGCGGGGGCCGGGTGCTCGGTGCCGCCGCAGACGGCGCACGGATCACCGGGGCGGAGCTCGGCAGCGAGGCTTCCTGCCATCCCACGTATCCACCGGCCGCGCACGGTGTGCTCCGCGTCGGCGGCAGCCAGCGCCGCGTCCCGTGCGGCCTGCACTGCCCGCTCCGCGCCGTCGCGCTCGGCGGTGAGCTGCTCGACCCGGACCGCCGCCTCGCGCACACCCCGGCAGGTGGCCACCCGCGCCTCGGCCGCCGGGACGCTGAGCGCCTCGCGCTGGATGCGCTCGAGCGCGGTGGAGAGCCGCTCGCGCCGTTCGGGCCGGGCAGCGAGCCCGGATCGCGCCTCGGCGAGCGCGGTGCGCCGCTCCGCCAGTGTGGTGTCCTCCCGCTCCAGCGCCTGCGCCCGCTCCGCCAGGCCGGCCTCGAGCGCGACGAGCTCGGTGAGACCGCCAAGCTCACCGGTGAGGCCGGCGACGACCTCCCGGACGGTCGGGAGCGCGAGCTCGGTGAGGTCGGCGTCCGGACCGTCCGCGGCCGCCGCGCACGCCGCGTCCACGCCGCGCTCGGCGTCCATCTGGGCCGTCACTGCCTGCTCGTGCGCGCGGAGGGCACCGGCGGCGACGGCTGCGCGTCGGGCGGCGGCGAGCTGGTCGCGCAGCGCCGCGACGGCCGGCGCCCGCTCGGCCAGCGCCGCCCGCTCCGCGAGCAGGACCCGGCGGCGAGTGACGCGCTGCTCGAGGTCGCGCTCCGCATCGAGCGCCTCCTGGGCGGCGCGCTCGGCGGCCTGGGCCCGAGCCCGCCGATCCTCCGCGGCAGCGAGCTCGGCCTCGGCTCCGGCCAGGACCGCAGCGGTGGTCTCCTCGAGCACCGCGGTGTCGAGCTCCTCGGCGGCGGCGGTGAGAGTGGGGGCGGCGGCGTCGTCCTCGGCGAGCAGGGAGGTGAACGTGGCCGCCGCGGTGGTGACCTCCTGCCGGGCGGCGGCGACGTCGCGCCTGGCCTGCCGGGCCAGCTCGGTGAGCTCGTCCTGGAACCGCTGGTAGAGCTCTGTGCCGAAGACGTCGCGGAGCACCTGGGCACGCTCGTCCGGCTTGGCCCGCAGGAAGGTCGAGAACCGGCCCTGGGGCAGGACGACGGTCTGGCTGAACTGGGCCCGGTCCAGCCGCACGATCCGGCGGACCTCGGTGCCGACCTCCTGGGTGGTGGTGGCGAGGGGCTCCCCGACTTCGTCCGTCACGGACCCGAGCCGCCACAGCCGGGCGGTCGCGTGCTGCCGCCTCGTCCCCTCCCCGCGGAGCTTGGGCCGCTCGTAGGCGGGTGTCCGCCGTACCCGGTAGATCCC
>DAHVRG010000177.1 GCA_027322565.1 Georgenia sp. | reverse complement strand
CAGCGCCGCGGCGGCCGCCGCGTTCGAGGCGGACGCCGCCCGCCACGCCCGCTGAGGCCCGCCCCCTCACCGGTCGCCCTCCGTGTGCCGGTCGACGAGCTGGACGGCGGGGCCGGGGCCGGCCGGGCTGTCCGCCCGGCGCAGGGTGACCTCGAAGCTGGACCGGTCGCCCCGGTGGAAGGCGACGAACGTCTCGACCGGCTGGTCGGCCTGGTCGTAGCTCACCGTCACGAGGGAGAGCACCGGGTCGCCCGCCGGCACCTGGAGGTCGCGGGCGAGCTGCTCGTCGGCGGCCCTGGCCTCGACCACCCGGTGGCTGCGCATGACGTGGTGGCCGTAGCGGTCGCGCAGGAGGAGGTACAGGCTCTGCTCGGTGAGGTCCTGCTCGGTGAGGTCGGGGGCGATCCGGAGCGGGACGTGGCTGACCGTGTACACCCACGGCTCCTCGTCGACGAAGCGCAGCCGGACCACCCGCACGACGGGCTCGCGCTCGGGCAGGCCGAGCCGCCGCGCGACGTCGAGGTCGGCCGGGACCACCTCGAGCTGACGCACGTCGCTGCGCAGCGTGCGGCCCATCGCGTGGACGTCCTCCCAGAGCCCGTTGAGCGTCTGGACCAGCCCCTGCGAGGTCCGCACCGGCGCGACGAAGGTGCCCCGCCCCTTGCGGCGGTCGAGGAGCCCCTCGACGGCGAGGTCGGCCAGGGCCTGGCGCACCACCGGCCGGGAGACGCCGTAGCGGCGGCACAGCGTGTGCTCGCCCTCGATCCGGTCACCGGGCCGGACCTGTCCCGAGAGCACCTGGGCCCGGATGATCTCCTTGACCTGGTGGTAGAGCGGCACGGTGGAGGCGCGGTCGACAGCCCCCGGCTCGGCAGCCGCGCCCTCCGGCTCGTCGGTCACGACGCCCCTCCCGGGGTCCAGGCGAGCCAGCGAGCGGGGTTCGCCCGCAGGACGGTGTCGGTGGCGGCCGCGCCTACGGCCGCGCGCACCCGCGGGACGAACCGGCGCAGCAGGTAGGCCAGCCCGGGCATGCCGCCGTAGGCCGTGTAGCGGGACCGGCGCGCGACGTCGCCCCCGAGGAGGAGCCGGTCCCCGCCGCCACCGGCGACGACGGCGGCGAGGCAGTCGACGAGCACGGAGTCGGGCCACCGCTGGTGGCGGGCGGCGCCGTCGTACCCGAGGTAGGCGCCCCGCGCCGCGAGGTCGAGATGCAGCCCGGGGTCGGGGTTCCGGTCGACGTGGGCGAGGGCCACGCGCTCCGGACGGCAGCCGTGCTCCTCGAGGAGGTCGAGTACCTCGTGCGCCGCGCTCCCGTGCTCGAGGTGCACCATGACCGGTGCTCCGGTCCGGGCCGAGACGGTGCCCGCGGCCGCCAGCGCCCGCCGCTCGAACGGGGTCGTCGACCACAGCCCGGCGCCCGCCTTGACCGCACCGGCGCGCACCGCGGTGCCGTCCATCCCGTCGAGCAGCTCGGCGTGGAACGTCGCGGCCAGGCCCTCCTCCGACTCGCCGAGGAGCGGGTCGTCGGTGGCGTAGTGGGCCTGGCGGTGGACACCCGTGACGTGGACGACGTGCAGCCCGGTGCGCCGGGCGATCCCCGCTGTCGCCTCGGGCCGGCGGCCGAGGCCGATCGGGGTGGCGTCCACCAGCGCGCCGGCCCCGGCGTCGGACAGCGCCCGCAGCTCCGCCTCGCTCGCGGCGGGGTCGTCGAGGTCCTCACCGGGCAGGAGGGGGGTGCGCTGGAAGACGTGCTCGTGGTAGTCGGTCACCCCGAGCCGCTCCGGTGCGACGTCCCCGAGGACCGTGCGCACCACCGCCCCGCTCATCCCGGCCCCCGGACGTCCTCGGCCAGCCGGCTGAGCTCCTCCAGTGTGGGGGCGTCCATCGGGACGCCGAAGACCTCGCTGACCGCCTGCGTCCAGCCGTGGACGAAGTACCGCCAGCCGTCCACCACCCGCAGCCGGCGTGCGCTCTCCTGGGAGCGGGCGTGGTGGAGGAGCTCGAGCGTGCCGCGGTAGTTGAGCTCCCAGACGACGGCGTCGGCCGGGAAGGTCGTCGCGGCCGGCACCGGGCTCCCGGGCCGGTCCTTGCCCAGACCGGTCGCGTTCACGACGAGGCTGTGCGGTGGCAGGCCCTCGACCAGCGCCCGCACCTCGTGCGGCCCGGCGGTGACGAGCTCGGCCTCCGGGGCGTGCGCGGCGACGACCTCCCGCAGGTGGGTGAGCCGGGCGGCGTCGACGTCGACGACGGTGAGCCGGTGCGGAGCGTCGGGGCGGGAGGTGAGGTACCAGCAGATCGCGGTCCCGGCGCCACCCGCCCCGAGGCAGAGCACCTCGCCGCCCGCCGCGAAGTGGTCCGCAGCGAGCACCTCCTCCAGCGCGAGACCGGCGGTCAGCGGGTCCTTGGCCGCGCCGTGGACGGTGCGGCCGCCGCCCGGGCCGGAGGGACGCAGGGCGACGGAGGAGATCTCCCCGGTGCGCCGGGCGAACTCGTCCAGCTCGTCGAACAGGTCGTGCGCGGCGTCGTGCAGGGCGATCTTGTGGGTGGTGACGAGCGCGCCGGCGCACGTCTCGTCGTCTCGCATGTCGCGTACCGCCGCCCGGTACCGCTCGGCCGGGGCGTCGAGCGGGAGGTCGACCCCGACGAGCGCGGCGTCGAGCCCCAGCGCCTGCGACCAGCGGGGGAAGACGGTCATGATCGACGAGGAGCCGGTGGTCACCCCGACGAACCGCATATGGCGCTCAGCCATCGCGGCCGGTCCTCGTCTCGAACCACGGCTCCAGCCGGTCGTAGCCGTCGCGGAAGGTGGCGTGCTGGTCAGCCACCCGGCGCGCCAGGCGGGGGTCGGGCTCGTACTCGGCGGCCACCTCGGACAGGCCGCGGGCGACGTCGAAGCCGTCGACGAGCCCGAGGCCGACCGCCGCCGTGACGGCCGCACCGAGGGAGTTGGCGTCGGCGACGATGGTGCGCTGCCGCACCGGCACCTGCCACAGGTCGGCAAGGACCTGCATCCACACCGCGCTCTGCGCGCCACCGCCGATGACGTCGAGCGACTCCACCGCGAGCCCGTTGTCGGTGAAGGCGGCCAGGCAGGTGCGCAGGTTGAACCCCACCCCCTCGAGGACGGCGCGGACGAGGTGGGCGGGCTCGTGGTGGCGCTGCAGCCCGATGAACGCCCCGGCCGCCTTCGCGTTCCACGAGGGGGAGCGCTCGCCGAGCAGGTGGGGCAGGAAGAACAGGCCCTCGTCGGCCGCGTGGACGCCGGCCGCCGCGTCGAGGAGGGCGGCGACGTCCCCGCCGAACAGCCCGGTGATCCAGCTCAGGCTTGCCCCGCCCGCCTGCATCGTCGCCGTCGGGACGAAGAGGCCGGGGACGACGTGGTCGAAGGTCATCGACCGCATGGGGCCGTCGTGCAGGGGAGCGGTGGTGGCGGCGGAGACCCACGAGGAGGAGCCGAGGCACACGTACGGGGGGTCGGTCGGCGCGACGACCCCCGCGCCGACCGCGGCCATCGGGCCGTCCCCGCCCCCGATGACGACAGGGGTGCCGGGGAGCAGGCCGGTGGCCCCGGCGGCGTCGTCCGTGAGCGGTCCGACCACCGTCGTCGAGGGCACGACCTCGGGCAGGAGGTCGGGGTCGACCCCGGCCGCGCCGAGGAGACGGGGCGACCAGCGCGCGCCCCGTTGGTCCCACATGTCCGTGCCCGAGGCGTCGGAGGGGTCGGTGACGAGACGCCCGGTCATCCGCAGCGCGACGAAGTCCTTGGCCAGACACACCCGCCGGGTCCGGGCCCACGCCTCCGGCTCGTGCTCCCGCACCCACATGAGCTTGGCCAGGGTGTAGGTCGGGTGGATCCGGTGGCCGAGCTCGCGGTAGGCCTCCTCCTGCGGGACGACGCCCAGGAGGTGCTCCACCTGCGGCACGCTGCGGTGGTCGGCCCAGATCATCGCCGGGCGCACCGGACGGTCCGCGGCGTCGAGGAACACCGCGCCCATCATCTGGCCGGACAGCCCGACCCCGGCGACCTGCGCGGCGTCGGTCCCCGTGTCGGCGAGCAGCCGCCGGCCGGCCTCACCGACCGCGCGCCACCACTCCTCGGGATCCTGCTCGGCGACGCCGCCCGCGCCGAAGTCGGTGTCGTAGGGGACCGTGACCGTCGCGACGGTGCGTCCGTCGTCCTCGTGGAGCGAGGCCTTGTCACCGGTGGTGCCCAGGTCGTGCGCGATGATCATCGAGGCTCCCCGGAGATGCGTCGTCGGATCTGCCCGGACCTTGACACCTGTTATTACAGGCTGTCAAGGTCTGTCATGACAGGTGCCGGGCGTCCCGGGGCCGCCGCGGACGAGGG